>JAPUHH010000099.1 GCA_027297825.1 Gammaproteobacteria bacterium | reverse complement strand
TACCTTACTCTGGCCCAAATAAATGGCAATGCACTGTTTGGAAGCATACGAACAGTTGGAGCAGTTATTACCGGATTCGACTTGGATGACCCAGTTATCGGTGACGAAATAGCCGGTTTGGCAGTCGTTACATCGTCTTGCAGCTCATTAGGTGTAAGCGTCAATGAGGGCTGGGGCATTGCTACAGCTGTGATTCTAGCGCATGAAATAGGGCATAATTTTGGCTCTTGTCATGATGGAGATCCTGCAAGTGCCTTTTGTCCCACTAGCTCAGTAGCTTGTGCAAACCCATTAGTAGATTGTGTTATACAACCTGGACCATACATCATGTCGCCTTGTGTTAGTCCAGCCGCTACACAATTTTCTGCGTGCTCGATAGCAAATATCTGCTCTCACATTAATGTTCAGACCTGTTACAAACAACCGATCGATATAGAAATTTTACTACAAAGTGTTGTTCCGCCTGAAGCAAATGCATTAACTCAAGGCAATACCAGTGTGCGTACCTTCAATGTAGGAAATTTGACGGATGTAATATTAACGAATGTCAACATATTAGGCGCTCTGGAAAATCTTAGTGATCCCAATAATGCTAATGCTGAATACACAGTAGTAACACTTGATGGTAATGCCTGCACTATTGCTGCGAACCGCCAAAGCTATACGTGTACTATTGCATCTATTGATGCTAACAATGCACAGACATTTATAATTATTGAGACAGTCACCGCAACGGGTACTGGACAATTCATGTCCACCACACAATATAAAAATATCGCTACTGAACAAAGAGTCGATGTAGAGCCTCAAAATAGTATTGTTCAGCTTACGCATACTGTAACTACTGCGGTCACTCCTCCGGCTGCGCCAAGTAATGTACAAGCTACATCGCTTAGCAATGGCAATATTCAAGTAAGTTGGACAGATAGCAGCAATAATGAACAAGCCTTCATTATCGAACGCAGTGAAGATGGCGGCACAGTGTTTAATGTCATCCAAGCTAACCAAGCTGCAAATACCACAAGCTATATCGATACCAATGTCGTAGAAGGTCAAACCTATACCTATAGGGTTTCTGCAAGTAATAGTATTGGCGCTACAGCTGCAGCCAATACACCAAGTGCAACATCGTCTATCGGCATCTCTGCTGCTGGCGGTGGCGGTGGCCGTGGCGGTGGCGGCGGTGCTTTTTATCTAATGACATTGTTTTTGTTATTAGCTAGAACATTCACTAAATTTAGATAAGTCCTTACACTGCACTCCCCGAATGCAGCTCAATTCGAATCTCAGCGAACGGCAAATAGGTGGACCATCAGTTACACATAAAAATACAACATTCTGGCCACTACAACTGAATGGATGGTGGTGAGTTCGGCCAGAGAATCTTAAACTCGGGCTCAGTACCAGAAATTATGCAACCTACTACCGACACTTCGTGACACCCTAACCGAATAGTTCCGTTGCGAGTGCTTCTTTAAAGTCGTTATATAAGCTTAGCACTTTGCTAAATTCATCTTTGGTTGACAGTAACAATTGGCATGTAGAACCGTGCGTCTTTAGGACTAACTTGTAGGTCTGTTTAGGCCAAAGGCTAGCTTTTCAATTTTTGATCTATGTGGCTGATTAACAACTGTACTGCTTAGTTAAGTCTTGGCTACTAAAGTAATTCCAATGCCAATCATTATGCTACCCGCGGCAATATTCATCCCTTTTTTTGCGCTTGGGCTTTTAAAAATCGCTCTAGCTTTATCAGCCATATATGCATAACTAAGTTTTGCTCCACCAATAGTTATTGTGGCCGCTAGCATAATAATGATGACGTCAAAGGTGGTTACTTTAGATAGCTTAACAAACGCAGGAAGAAAGCTTAAATAAAATAAGATTGCTTTAGGATCACCTAAAGTAATAAACAACCCACACAGAAAATTGGACCACCAAGAAATTTCTCTAATTCCCTCAACTTCAACGCTCTTTGATTTTGACCTCCACAAACTTACTCCTAACCAAATAAGATAAGCACCACCAAGGTACTTTACTAAAACAAACTGATTCCCCATTGTTTCAGCAATTGCTGATAGGCCATAAACCGCCAATAGAATAAATATAAAGTCCCCGACCACTATCCCGATGATTGTGACAAGACCATGAATAAATCCAGATGAAATTGATCTTGCCACTACAGCAATTGCACTCGTATCTGGGATAATTGCCAGAACAAGCATAGCTCCAATAATTGCAGCAATACTGCTATATGTCAGAGTAATATCCATAGACTTAGCAATTATTATACGGCCTAATTGTTCTAGCGACGCTATGGACGACGGATCTCAAATAAATGCGAACGTTTGTTTCGAGTCTTTAGCAACTATTAAAATAATTAGCTCGATATATTTGTGATGACTTATTAGATAGCAACATTGATTGGGCGCCAATTTAAAATACTACATATGCAAAAATAAACCGGGAAATATTATGAAGACTACTATTAAATTTTTCATGCTGACCCTAATTATAATTTTTGCGGCTCTGTCGCATGCAGATGATCAAGGCTTTTCGAAGATTAGTTTAAAAACCACGAATGTCAGCGATAACATTTACATGCTAGAAGGTGCTGGTGGTTTTGCGGGTGGAAATATCGGGGTGTCCGTTGGCGAAGATGGAATTTTGCTTATCGATGATCAACTAACACCAATGTCTGAAAAAATTACCAACGCCTTAGCAGAGATCCATACTGGTAGCCCGAAATTTATCCTTAATACTCACTGGCATGGCGATCATACAGGTGGAAATGCACACTTTAGTAATCGTACAACCATCATTGCACATACTAATGTTCGAAAACGTTTGATGGAGGATCAACAGAATTATTTTGGCGCATCACCTGCCCAAGCTAAAGAAGCTTGGCCATTAATCACTTTTGATCAATCTCTTACTATTCATTTCAATGGTGAGGCAATAAAATTTATACATTACCCTAATGGGCATACGGATGGCGATGGCGTAGTCTACTTTACAAACAGCAATGTCGCTCATTTAGGCGACCATTATTTTACAGGCATGTTCCCGTTTGTAGATTTAGATAGCGGAGGCAATGTATTTAGTTTTACTAAAAATATAAAAGAGATTATTAGCGCACTACCGAGTGATGTAAAAATAATTCCTGGTCACGGGGCATTAACGAACTTAGATGAGCTTAAAAGCTACTATGAAATGCTTGTTGAAACGAGTCGCTATGTTAAAAACCAAGCCTCGCAAGGGAGGACATTGGAAGAAATACAACAAAAAGGTTTGCCTGGCAAATGGAAATCTTGGGGAAATGGATTTATAAATGCAGAAAACTGGATAATGTTTATCTATAACAGCATTTAGCACGAATCAATTTATTGAATGTTTCATTACAGCTGCTTTAGATCGAAAGTGGATATTTAAATTCTTCTTTTAAAAAGTTTGCTGCCTAGGTGAAAGCTTCTGTTAGGTAGCAATGGCCTAGCTTAAGGTTGGAAGCAAAATCGACTCATAGTTTGAATTTAATCACATTTCTATTGGGCTTATTCAAGCTACACCGTCCACATCATTTAACAGGTAAAAACTCATTTAATCATGCTAGCCGCTGCTAGCACAAACGTGACTAACTGAATTTAAAAAGTGGCCTAACCACTACATCTATATCCATCAGTGAATGATTTCTAAAAATTCTATGATTTCATCTGCTGACGCTCTATCATGGTGATTGTCACTCACTTTTAGGTACTGGATGTAACCCTTGTGATCTATGATAAATGCGGCTGGGTATGCAGTTTCGTTTTTAGCATTCCATCTTAGATCTAATAGATTTGTGATTTTATAATTATTATCAATAACAAAAATAAAGTTGCTAGGTAAATCAACTTTTTCTTCAAGTGGACTGGTAAACTCTTTTGCCCTTTTGTCTAAATCTTTTACCTTGCCAGGATAAATAAACACGACTGGGGTATTATGCTTTTCAAACTCTTCTGACTTAGCCATATAACCTGCTACTTGTGTTGAGCAAACTGGACACTGATAGCCAGGAAAGCCGCGCAACATAACTACTGCCACCGTACCTTTTTCTACAAACTTAGACAATTTAAATGGCACACCATTCATAGTCGTGCCTGAAAAATCCTTAAACTTAGATCCTTCTATTGGGCCTGCAACTACTGCTTCTGCTAATGCCTGTCCAGATGCAATAAGTGTAAAAACTGCAATGATTAATAATTTAGATAATTGGTTCATAATATACTTTATAGAGTTAAATTAAATATTTAGAAGTTAATTATTAAGTTTAGTTGCGTAAATAACTTAGCAATCGTAACCCTACAGATGAATCCAATTAAATAATTCTCTTCTACAATAGGTTAAAACATATTAGATACTTAGAGTTTTTCCTTCCGAAATTATTTTTATAAATTGTTTAATTGCTCCCTCTGAGTCCTCATCATCAAATGAGAATACGCCTTCCAGAGTTAATCGACCATGGAATGATGCAGGATTAAGGTTAAATTTTACTTGTAAACCACCATGGCTGTCACATGAATATAAAAAATGACATTCGCCACTGCCATAGATATGTACTTCTCCCTTGCGTGATCTCGCAAGGGTCTTATATTGATTCTTTAATACTCATAGCTTATCAAATTAAATTTCTTCATATGTTAGCTGGCAGCCTGCATAGGAAAGCGCAATTGGATACCGTAACACCGTCGCAGATCTCAGATCTAATGGTCAGTGAGTTATTCATAAACTTACCTCACCATAAAATTAAATATACGGTTTTATAGTTGATTTATTCGACCGTAACAGACTTCGCTAAATTGCGTGGTTGATCAATATCGGTGCCTTTTAGAATTGCAACATGGTAGGCAAGTAATTGTAAAGGAATCGTAAAAATGATTGGTGCAACGGCATTATCCGGCGCATCAACTTCAATAACAATGGTATCAGGTTCGGATACAAAACCAGAACTAGCATCCGCAAAAACATGTAATACACCACCTCGTGCGCGCACCTCTTCAAGATTTGATTTTAGTTTTTCTAACAATTCATCATTAGGCGCAACTGCAATCACCGGAACCCTGTCATCAACCAAAGCAATGGGTCCGTGTTTTAGCTCACCAGCGGGATAAGCTTCAGCATGAATATAGGAAATTTCCTTTAGTTTTAATGCGCCTTCCATAGCCACAGGGTGATGTGATCCACGGCCTAAGAATAACGCATGATGTTTATCGCCATAATGCTTGGCTAATTTTTTAATCGTGCCATCTAGCTGCAATACCTTATTAATTCGAGCCGGTAGATTGGTAAGTTGTTCGACTAACCTTTTTTCTACTTCATCTTGCAAGCCATGACGACGGCCCACCATAATTACTAGCATTAACAATGCCGTCAACTGCGTAGTGAATGCTTTAGTCGACGCTACACCAATTTCCGGGCCCGCATGTGTCATTAGGACCAGATCTGATTCCCGTACTAATGAGCTTTCTGGTACATTACAAATAACGAGTGAACCAACATAGAATTCTTGTTTAGCTTGTTGCAATGCAGCTAAGGTATCTGCTGTTTCACCAGACTTGGAGATCGTGACGAATAGAGTGCCTGGTTGTATTACATGTTTTCGATAACGAAACTCACTAGCAACATCGATGAAACATGGAATCCCAGCTAATTCTTCGAACCAAAACTTGGCAATCAGCCCAGCATGATAACTCGTCCCACATGCAATAATCTGGATGATTTTAGTTTTATCTAAAATATCCTTAGCTTGTGGACCAATAATTTGTTCGGCAACACGGCCGTTAATTAATCTGCCTTCCAGCGTATCGGCAATGGCCTGTGGCTGTTCATAAATTTCTTTGAGCATGTAATGCGGGTAACCGCCTTTTTCGACTGCATCGGCAGACAATTTGCTCAGTTTTGACTTGCGCTTTACTGAGACGCCTTTATGATCCAAAATTTTTATTGTATCCAAGCTAATTTCTGCAATATCACCATTTTCTAAAAAGATAAATTCTTGAGTTTCTTTCAATAATGCCTGCACGTCGGAAGCAATATAATTTGCCTTATCGCCAACACCAATTACCAGCGGGCTGCCATTACGCGCCGCTATTAATATCTGTGGGTCGTTCTTATCGATTACACCAAGTGCGTAAGCACCTTTTAAATCTTTAATAGTTTGACTAACAGATTCATAAAGATATTTACCTTGGTCTAAATAGAAAACAATTTGATGTGCAATGACCTCTGTATCAGTGTCTGAAGTGAAGCTAAACCCTCGCTCAATTTGTAGTGCTTTCAACTCTTCAAAGTTTTCAATAATACCATTATGCACAATTGCCACACGGTCATTGCATATATGTGGATGTGCATTATTTTCAGCAGGGGCGCCATGAGTAGCCCAGCGAGTGTGTGCGATACCTATTTCACCAACTAAAGCAGACTCATCCAAGGCTGCGCTTAATTCGCTTACTTTGCCGGCTCTACGTACACGATCAATAGAGCCATTTGTAAGCACTGCCATACCAGCTGAATCATAACCTCGGTACTCCAGACGACGCAGGCCTTCTAATAAAACCGACGATACGTCTCTATTTGCAATTGCACCCACTATTCCACACATAATAATTACTTATTTATTCTTTTTGGGACGTTGCCAATTATCGATCGTTACTTGTTTATTACGCGCAAGAGTGAGTTTATTTTTAGGTGTATCTTTAGTAATGGTTGACCCAGCTCCAATAGTGGCGCCATCCCCAACTTTAACTGGGGCAATAAACTGTGTATCTGAACCTACGAATACATTATCACCAATGATGGTGCGATGTTTGTTAGCCCCATCATAATTACAAGTGATCGTACCAGCACCTATATTGACGTCTTTACCCAATTCACAATCGCCGATATAGCTTAAGTGGCTAATTTTACTACCCGCTTTGACTTTGGATTTTTTAATTTCAACAAAATTACCTACTTTAACGTTATTATCAAGCTTAGTTTCTGGACGTAACCGTGCAAAAGGTCCTAGCTCGCAATTACGCCCAATCGTGGCATTTTCAATATGACAATTTGCATGAATATGTGTGCCTGCTTCGATTGTAGAATTAATAATCACCGCATTTACACCTACTACGACACCATCACCGAGTGTATTACTTCCTTCGAACACTGAATTCACATCAATTTCTACATTTTTCCCTAGGTGCAATTCACCCCGCACATCGATACGACTCGGGTCCATTAATGTTGCGCCTTCCGCCATTAAATTCTCAGCGATGCGACGTTGATAAATTCGCTCTACTTCTGCAAGTTGTGATTTACTATTAATGCCCAGTATTTCATCTGCATTATTGCAAACAAGAGCTTCAACATTATGTTTTCCCTTAACAGCTAGTTCAATACAATCCGTTAAATAAAATTCTTGCTGTGCATTTTCATTATCAATTTTAGAAATCCATTGTTTTAGTAAATTTGTACGTGTTGCAAGAATTCCAGAATTAACTTCTTTAATGGATAGTGTGTTATCGTCCGCATCCTTTTGTTCTACGATCTGCTGCACTTTGTTTTTCTTATCACGAACAATGCGTCCGTAACCCGTAGGGTCATCTAACTTTGCCGATAAAATAACTAGATCGTGCTGTGATAACTCATTGGTTAACTGTTGCAAAGTTTCATGTGTTAATAGCGGTACATCCCCATAAAGAACCAATACATTTTGCTCATCTTTTAAATTTGCAAACGTTTGTTGTACCGCATGCCCTGTGCCAAATTGTTCTTTTTGAAGACACCAATTTATAGTGTCATCATTAATCGCTTCTTTAATCTGCTCACTACCATGGCCAACCACCACATGTATTGCCTGTGGAGATATCTTTTGTGCACACTTGATGACCTGCGCCAACATAGGCAAGCCCGCCACTTTGTGTAAAACTTTAGGTAGATCACTATGCATACGCGTGCCCTTACCAGCAGCAAGGATGATGATGTGCAATCCCATAGAACTCACTTATTGCTTATTGGTTGAAAAATAAGATTGTAACCGAATTAGATTCGTACATTGTGTAACAAGAACCATCTTCACGATAGCTTGTTTTGGTGCGGAAGTTACCGAATGGATAAAATAAACAGGGTCAGCGGGAAAGTTGTAAGCCCCGGCGAAAATAACAAATTTTTATCTGCGTATTTTGCGCATCTTTTCAATCATACGTAGTTGTTCGGCTACTCGGATAAGATCGGCTTGTGCCGCCGCTGCATCAAAATCACCTTTTTGGTCTTTTATTGCATCTTCAGCCCGCTGCTTGGCCTCTAAAACTTTCGCCTCATCTAGGTCTTCTGCACGTATGGCAGTATCCGACAGTACGGTTACGACATGAGGCTGGATCTCAAGAATGCCGCCAGAAACATATAGATATTGATCTTCTTCGCCTTCAATTTCTATCTTTAACTCACCGGGTCTTAGGCTGGTAACTAAAGGGGTATGACGTGGATAGATGCCCAAATCGCCCATCACCGCAGGGGCAAATACCGCGGAGATAGAGCCGGAAAATAGCTCTTTTTCCGCACTTACTACATCTAGATGCATTGTCGTTGCCATACTACTTCCTTATAGTGTCTCGGCCTTCTTAACCACATCTTCAATACTACCTTGCATATAAAAGGCTTGCTCTGGCAGATGATCATACTCACCTTCAACAATAGCTTTAAAGCTAGAAATGGTATCTTGTAACGAAACAATGGCGCCAGGTGTTCCGGTAAACACCTCTGCCACTGCAAATGGTTGTGACAAAAAACGTTGGATTTTGCGAGCCCGTGCAACCACTTGCTTATCTTCTTCTGATAATTCATCCATGCCCAAGATTGCAATAATATCTTTAAGTTCTTTATAACGTTGTAGCGTGTTTTGTACTGCCCGCGTGGTATCGTAGTGTTCTTGTCCAATCACTAAAGGGTCAAGTTGACGACTGGTTGAATCCAATGGATCCACTGCGGGATAAATTCCAAGCTCTGCCACTTGGCGTGACAACACTACGGTAGCATCCAAATGCGCAAAGGTTGTTGCTGGTGACGGATCGGTTAAGTCATCTGCGGGAACATACACAGCTTGAATGGAAGTAATCGATCCTTTATTGGTAGAGGTGATTCGTTCTTGTAGCGCGCCCATTTCTTCTGCAAGTGTTGGTTGGTACCCTACTGCGGATGGCATGCGCCCGAGTAATGCCGATACTTCGGTTCCTGCCAAGGTGTAACGATAAATGTTGTCAATAAACATCAACATATCACGGCCTTCATCACGAAAATGTTCCGCCATAGTTAAACCGGTGAGGCCCACACGCAAACGGTTGCCCGGTGGTTCGTTCATTTGACCGTACACCATCGCAACTTTGTCGAGTACTCCGGCGTCTTTCATTTCATAATAGAAATCATTACCTTCTCGAGTACGCTCACCTACGCCGGCAAACACGGATAGTCCTGAGTGTTTCTTAGCAATATTATTAATCAGTTCCATCATCGCCACGGTTTTACCCACTCCGGCACCACCAAATAACCCAATCTTGCCGCCTTTGGCAAATGGACAGATCAAGTCGATGACTTTAATACCAGTTTCTAGTAGCTCATTGCCGCCCGCTTGTTCTTCAAACTTTGGCGGAGCCCGGTGAATAGGCATTGAGGATTCTGCGCCGATGTCGCCCGCGTTATCTACGGGTTCGCCTAACACATTCATTACCCGACCCAATGTTTTTGGTCCAACCGGAACGGTGATCGGTGCATTCGTGTTTGAAACACTGAGACCACGCTGCAACCCTTCCGAGGCACCCATCGCAATAGTGCGTGCGATACCATCGCCAAGTTGTTGCTGTACTTCCAGCGTTAGGTTCTTTTCATCTACGATTAAGGCATCGTAAATTTTTGGTACGTCGTTACGCGCAAACTCGACATCAACCACTGCGCCGATGATTTGAACAATTTGGCCCGAACTCATGTTATTTCCTCTTTGCAATGTAGTTTATTAAACGGCAGCAGCGCCGCCGACAATTTCTGAAATTTCTTGTGTGATGGACGCTTGACGTGCTTTGTTATAAACCAGCTGCAGTTCAGAAATAAGGTCACCGGCATTATCTGATGCACTCTTCATCGCAACCATTCTTGCCGCCATTTCACACGCAGCATTTTCTACCACCCCTTGGTACACAATTGATTCAATATAGCGTGTCAACAACTTATCTAAAACCGTTCTTGCATCCGGTTCGTAGATATAGTCCCAGTGATGTTTTAAATCTTGATTTTCTTCTGGGGCTAATGGCAATAACGTAGTAACTTTTGGTTGTTGAATCATGGTATTGATGAATTCATTTTCAACCAAAAATAAACGATCGATTTTACAATCTGAATAAGCATCTAACATTACCTTTACCGTTCCGATCAATTCACTAATATGAATCGTATCGCCCAAGTGTGAAACTTGAGAAACAACATTGCCAGAAAACCTTTTAAAGAACGCAGTGCCTTTGGCGCCAATCAAACATAAATCAATTTCCACATTTTGCTGTTGCCATTCTTGCATAGCTTTCAAAGCCGCTTTAAATGTGTTGGTGTTCAATCCGCCGCATAAACCTCTATCCGAAGATACAATAATAAAACCTACCCGCTTTACTTCAGGATGTTCAATCAAAAATGGGTGACTGTATTCAGTGCTAGCATTAGCCAGGTGACCGATTACATTTAGCATTTTATGCGCGTAGGGGCGTGTTGCTCGCATACGATCTTGCGCCTTACGCATTTTACTTGCCGCAACCATTTCCATTGCTTTGGTGATCTTTTGAGTATTTTTAATACTTGCAATCTGCGTGCGTATTTCTTTTTCGCCAGCCATTACGCTATACCCTTACCAGCTACCTTTGGCTTTAAAATCTTCAATAGCTTTGCGTAACGCAGATTCTATCGCATCATCATAATCACCGGTGCTATTAATTTTATCTAAAAGATCTTTGTATTGTGATCGCATAAAATCATGCATCGCACTTTCAAACTGCACGACTTTTCCAACTTCGACATCATCAATATAGCCTTGATCCACTGCAAATAAGGACACCGCCATTTCTGCTATATTTAACGGCGAGTATTGCGGTTGCTTCATTAATTCCATAACCCGCTCACCACGTTCTAGCTGTTTGCGAGTTTGTTCATCAAGATCTGAAGCAAACTGCGAAAATGCTGCTAATTCACGATATTGCGCTAAGGCTAGCCGCACGCCGCCGCCAAGCTTTTTAATAATTTTTGTTTGCGCTGCACCGCCTACTCGTGAAACGGATAGACCTGCGTTAATGGCAGGACGGAAGCCCGAGTTAAACAAATCACTCTCTAAAAAGATTTGTCCATCTGTAATTGATATTACATTTGTGGGCACAAATGCAGAAACGTCGCCGGCTTGTGTTTCAATAATCGGTAATGCAGTTAATGAGCCGGTCTTACCTTTCACTTCACCCTTGGTAAACTTTTCAACATATGCGACATTTACGCGAGAGGCGCGCTCTAGCAATCTAGAGTGTAAATAAAATACATCACCTGGATATGCCTCACGACCTGGTGGACGTCTTAATAACAGCGATACTTGTCGATACGCCCAAGCTTGTTTGGTTAAATCGTCAAAAATAATCAGTGCGTCTTGGCCACGATCACGGTAATACTCACCCATGGCACAACCTGAATAAGGTGCGATGTATTGCATGGCTGCAGATTCAGAAGCACTTGCGGCAACAATGATGGTATGCGCCATCGCATCATGCTCTTCGAGCTTGCGCACCACATTAGCGATCGATGAATTTTTTTGACCAATAGCAACGTAGATACATTTTATCCCAGTACCTTTTTGATTAATGATGGCGTCAATTGCAACTGCAGTTTTACCGGTTTGGCGATCACCAATAATAAGTTCTCGCTGACCACGTCCAATGGGCACCATGGCGTCGATAGATTTCAGTCCGGTTTGCACCGGCTGACTGACCGATTGACGTTCAATAACACCGGGGGCAATTTTTTCAATTGGTGAAGACAAGGCACAGTCCACCGGGCCTTTACCATCAACGCTCTTACCCAATGAATCTACTACACGGCCCAACAACTCGGGTCCTATCGGGACCTCTAAAATTCTTCCAGTGCAAGATACTTTGTCGCCTTCAGTGATGTGCTTGTAATCACCGAGCACAACCGCGCCGACCGAGTCACGCTCTAAGTTAAGTGCCATGCCAAAAGTATTTTTAGGAAACTCAAGCATCTCGCCTGCCATCACATCGGCCAAACCATGAATTCGTACAATGCCATCAGTGACACCTACGACAGTACCTTCGGTTCGCGCCTCAGCAACCGCATCAAAATTCTCAATGCGCTTTTTAATGAGTTCGCTAATTTCAGTTGGGTTAAGTTGCATGTTCGATTCCTCTTATTCCCTTAGCTTTTATATTTAATGTGTGAGGGCTGTAGTAAGCTTATTGAGCCGTCCACGAACGGATCCATCAATGACCATATCACCAGCACGAATGATGGCCCCGCCGATCAGTGTCTCGTCGATACTTAAAGTGAGACGCACTACTTTACCTAAACGTTTTTTCAGAGCTACAGCAATCATGGATAATTGTGATTCAGACATTTCACTCGCAGAAATGACTTCTGCATCGATGGTGCCTTCTGCATCCGCACGATAATGCTGATAGAGCGCCACGATCTCTGGCAAAAGTGTAATACGATTATTCTCGATCAGAAGCTTTATAAAATTCTTGCCGTGCTCATCGATTTGTTGCTCACAAACCGAAACAAATAGCTCTGTCGCTTGTTGTTGAGAAAGTGCAGGACTATCTAGCAAGGCGCGCATTGTAGGCTCATAGGCTACTGCGGCCATAAACGTTAGCATCTGCGTCCACTTTTCTTGTTCACCGCTTGCCTTGGCCACGTCATACGCGGCGCGTGCGTAGGGTCTAGCGGCTGTAGTGAGTTCTGACATATAACTATTTACTTAAACTTGGGCTTAAATTTGTGTCGCTAGTTCATCTAAAATATCTTGGTGCGACGCAGCATTGATTTCTTTTTTCAAAATACGTTCCGCACCCGCTACCGCAATCACCGACACTTGGTTGCGCAACTGTTCTTTAGCACGGTTAACTTCTTTCTCTACCTCAGCATGGGCGGCCTCTTTAATACGATTACCCTCTTCTACCGCAATGGATTTAGCATCTTCAACAATTTCGTTCGAACGCTTTTGTGCTTGACTTAAAATATCAGAGGCTTGTTGCCGCGCTTCTGATAATTTTTTCTCTGCATTTTTTTCAGATAGCTCTTGTTGCTTGAATCCACGTTCAGCTTCAGCAAGACCATCGGCAATTTTCTTTTTGCGCTCATCCAATGCTGCCATAATCGGCGGCCACACTAATTTCATGCAAAACCAAACAAAAACAATAAACGCAAACGTTTGGCCAAATAAAGTTAGATTGATGTTCATGCTTGAACCTTATATTTAGATATTACAAATATTTTTTTGCTTTATCCCGCGCCTGGAGCAACTGCAAATAACACAAATAAACCAATTGCGATTGCAATTACGGGGAGTGCATCCACCAAACCCATGACAATAAAGAACTGTGTTCTAAGCATAGGGATGAGCTCAGGTTGTCGTGCAGCGCCTTCCAAAAAGCGGCCACCGAGAACGCCAATACCTACGGCTGCACCTGCAGCACCGATGCTTAACATAAGCGCGCCGGCGACATAGAGTAATGCTATTGGTAATTCCATCTTATTCTCCTGTTACAAATTGCATGAAATAAATATTTTATTGATGACTAGTGATGCTGGTGTGCCATATCGAGATAGACGATCGTCAACACCATAAAAATAAACGCCTGTAGAAGGATGATCAGTATGTGGAAAATCGACCAACCTAACTGTAATACCCCTCCTATCGTCCCCCAAACAAAACCGCCGCTGTAAAGCAGTGCAATCAAAATAAAGATCATCTCGCCGGCATATAAATTACCAAACAAACGCAGTGCCAGTGAAATAGGTTTTGATATTAATGAAATGCCTTCAAGCAGTAAATTTGCCGGCATACCCCATTTGCCAAAAGGCTGCAAAGCAAGTTCGCCAAAGAACCCTCCTATACCTTTAATCTTAATACTGTAGTAAAGCATCAACACAAAAATGCCTAGCGCCATACCAAAGGTAATATTGGGATCGGTAGTGGGTACCACTTTGAAATATACATGGTGTGGATCGGCACCAAACAAGGTTGCGCCTACCCATTTAGCGGCTAATGGAATCCAATCTACTGGCACCAAGTCCATAAAATTCATTAAGAACACCCAAAAGAATATCGTCAATGACAGGGGGGCAACTAAATCATTTTTTGCAGTAAATGAGCTGCGTACATTTTCATTTACAAAATCGACCACCCACTCGACAAAATTTTGCAGGCCTCTTGGTGTACCCGCGGTCATGGATTTTGCGGCCTTGTGAAACATCAATAAAAAGAGTGTGCCCAGTAGAATAGACCAGAGCATGCTATCAACATGGATAGCCCAAAACCCCATATCGGTGGCCTCAGCTGAGCTATGCGCAAAGCCCCAATGGCCATCCGGATATTTGCCATAGGTCCAGTTAGTCAGGTGGTGCTGAATATATTCAGTTGAAGTTAATGTATCGCCAGCCATGATTTAGAGAGTTTGTTTTAAGGAATGCTTAGTTTTTTTAATAACAAATAATGGAACCACCCACATGCATGACTGCACAATGAAGTAGGTTATAAATAATGCTAGTGGCTGAACTTCCCTATAATTAATAAAAACAATTGCAAAAAGTGCGATGGCCAACGCCATCTTGATAAACTCCGCCACATAGATTGAGCGTAACAAGCTATATGGTTCTGCATTGCGTCGCCTAGTAAACAATTGTCGCGCAAAATATACATTGGGTAGTGCGCAAATCAATCCACCCAATAATGCGGACAAAGCAAGCTCGTGCCTTACTACAAATAAACTACCCGCTATGCAAAGAGTTGCCAGCCATTGCGCAGCAAGTATCCGATTTACAGGTAATGGCATGGTTAGATTTCGAACCAAAACATATGTTTTTTGTAAGATCGGCTAGGTCCTACAGCTAATTCTTAGTTGTAATGACCACAAATATGCATTCCATTTCTGTCCTGCGATGGGCTTCGATCATCACCCCCTCTAAGATGCGCGCAGTATAAATTTTAGTCCGCCAAATCTCAATAGAGTTAGTCAGAGATTTATGCATGTTTTGAAACTAATTAAACTATTTTTTATTGCCTGATAGCTTCTCAACGATTCCTTCGAATTCATCGAGATTCGAATACCTAATTTGCATTCGGCCACTACCATTCTGGGTGTGCTGAATCGATACATTTGCCCCCATTAGGTCCGATAGTGTTTGTTCCAAACGTACTATATCCGGATCAGGGTGGTTAATAGGCCGCGTTGGCTTTGCATCGTTTTGCTGAGTCTGTTTGACCAACGCTTCGGCAGCACGCACTGATAACTGACGTCGAACAATGCGCTGGGCATTGGTCAATTGCTCGGTTGCATTTAAGGCCAACAATGCACGCGCATGGCCCATCTCTAACTGACCTTGATTCAGCATTTCCTTTACTGGATCTGCCAAAGCCAATAATCGCAAACTGTTACTCACGGCAGCACGTGAGCGGCCGACTACATCGCCAACCTCTTGGTGTGTAAGGTCAAAGTTTTCGATCAAATTGGTAAACGCTTGCGCTTCTTCTAATGGGCTCAAATCTTCGCGTTGCAGATTTTCAATCAATGCAATTGCAGCCGCTTCTTGGTCGTTTGCGGTTTTAATTATTGCGGGGATTTCTTGTAGGCCCGCTAATTGAGAAGCGCGCCAGCGCCGTTCACCCGCAATCAGCTCATATTCATGGTTAACTTTACGTACCACAATGGGCTGAACAACTCCTTGTTTACCTATAGAAGCTGCTAAAGCCTCTAAGGCTACAGGCTCCATTACCTGTCTTGGCTGATAAGGGCTTTGGCGAATCATTTCTATAGGCAAGTGCATTAATGATTTATCCGATTTGCTAATTGAGCTTTCGGTTTCTGCTGCGCTTAGCAGAACATCAACGCCTAGAGCACCTAAACCACGTTTTTTCTTTACCATTTTTTAATTAAATCGCCTGAAATTAATTTACGCTTGCTTGCGCAGTGGTGGTTGCTACCTGGTCCTCATTACGCCGCAACATCTCGCCCGCTAAAGCCAAATAGGCAAGCGAACCACGCGAGCGTTTATCATATAGTAGCACTGGTAAGCCATGACTTGGCGCTTCCGCCAACGTGACATTACGAGGAATAATGGTGCGATAAACACTATCACCAAAATGTGCGGTAAGTTGGGCGGACACATCATTGGCTAAATTATTGCGCGGATCAAACATGGTACGCAACACGCCTTCTATATCTAGCTCAGGGTTTGCTGACATGCGAATACGCTCGATCGTTTGCGTTAATGCAGATAGGCCTTCTAATGCGTAGTACTCACATTGTGTGGGAATGATCACACCTTTTGCAGCCACCAAACCATTGACCGTAAGCATATTGAGTGAGGGTGGGCTATCGATAAAAATATAATCGTATTGATCGCTCACTTCTTGTAATGCTTTGCGTAGCTTAAATTCACGCCCTTTGATTTCCAGTAGCTTAACTTCAGCGGCCGTGAGTTGTTCATTACCCGGCATAATGTCATAGCCGCCTTTGCTGTCATACACAATGCATTCACTGGCAAGGGACTCGCCCAGCAAAACATTGGCGGTGGTTTTTTCTGCCGTGCGCTTGTCCACACCTGAGCCCATGGTGGCATTACCCTGTGGATCTAAATCTACTAGTAACACATTACGCTTAGTTGCGGACATAGATGCAGCCAAATTCACGGCAGTGGTGGTTTTGCCCACACCGCCTTTTTGATTCGTTACTGAAATTGTTTTAGCCATGCCCCATTTGCTTTTCGACGACCGCGATATGGCGGCTCGCTTGCAGCCCTGGTATTTGCACCGCATACACGCCCACCAAGACATAGCAGTCAGGCAATTCTTGTAGATGTGTTTGTTTGCCAAGCATTAAAATAAACTGACCTTGGGTTAATAGATGATCGGTAGATGCAAATAGTTTCTCACTGCTTGCAAATGCCCTGCTGACTACCGTATCAAACTCATGCTGCGGCGCATACCGTTCTACGCGTTGTTGCACAACTTGAACGTTATTTAACCTAACTTCAATGATAGCTTGTTGAATAAAGCGAGTTTTTTTAACACTGGCATCCAGTAATAAGAACTGTTTGTCTTTACACACAATGGCTAGGGGAATTCCGGGTAAGCCCGCGCCGCTGCCTACATCGAAAACTCGGCTGCCATTTAAATACGGCACCAGCGAGAGGCTATCTAATATATGTTTACGGATGATCTCATCTGTAGCTTCAATGGCAGTGAGGTTATAGGTCTTATTCCATTTTTGCAGCAGCTCAACATAATGCAATAACGCCTGTATCTGGCTTTCATTGATTGAAAGTTGCAGCTGCTGAGCACCACTTTTTAGTAGCTGTGCGCTATTCATGGTAATTGCTTTCCAGAGAATTGTTGAAAGTTAAGCGCTGCGCCGAGATGAACTACTGGCTTTTAAGTACACTAACAATAGCGATATCGCAGAAGGCGTCATGCCCGGAATTCTTGCTGCTTGGCCAATGGTGGCCGGACGTATTTCCAGCAATTTCTGTTTGGCTTCATTGGATAATCCCACAACTGCTGCATAATCTAGGTTTTCGGGTAAAACTATGTCTTCCTGTTGCGACAGGCGTTCTACTTGAGCTTTTTGACGCTCGATATAACCGGCATACTTGGCTTGAATTTCAAGCTGCTCAGCCACTACGGCAGGAATATTACTAAAATCCTCGGTACACAGTTTTTGTAGCTTTTGTAGATTAACTTCCGGTCTACGCAACAACTCATATGCGTTATAGGCATGCTTAAGCTCGCCACCTAATATCTCTTCGCTTAAGGCGGGTACAACCTCCGCAGGCAGAATGTTGATGTTTTGCAAACGTTGAGTATGCTGCTCAATCGCATTTCGTTTTTCAATAAAAGCTTGCCATTGGGCCTCGGGCAAACAACCCAATTCATGCGCTACTTCTGTGAGACGCAAATCCGCGTTGTCCTGACGCAGGACTAAACGAAACTCTGCACGGCTGGTAAACATACGATACGGCTCTAAGGTGCCGCGTGTAACCAGATCATCGATCATCACCCCTATATAAGCTTGGTTGCGCCGTGGTACCCACGCATCTTTATCCTGTACTTGACGCGCAGCATTGATACCCGCGACTAAGCCTTGTGCAGCGGCTTCTTCATAACCCGTAGTGCCATTAATTTGTCCGGCAAAAAATAATCCGCCTATTGCTTTGGTCTCTAAGCTGGGACGCAAATCTCTTGGATCAAAAAAATCATACTCAATAGCATAGCCAGGTCGTGTGATATGTGCATTTTCAAAACCCTTAATCGAGCGCACAAACTTAAGCTGAGTTTCGTACGGCAAGCTGGTAGAGATGCCATTTGGATACACTTCATGTGTATTTAAGCCTTCCGGCTCAATAAAAATTTGATGCTGATTGCGTTCAGCAAAGCGCATAACTTTATCTTCTATCGATGGGCAATAACGTGGGCCGATGCTGTCGATGTCGCCGTTATACATGGGCGATAGATGCAAATCCTGTCGAATAATTTCGTGCGTCTGTTGATTTGTATAGGTGATATAGCAATTCACCTGACTAGGATGGAGCTCTGCACTGCCCATAAATGAAAACACCGGTGTAGGGGTGTCGCCCGGTTGTATAGTGGTTTGAGCGAAATCAATGCTACGACCGTCAATACGTGGTGGTGTGCCGGTCTTTAGTCGACCAACACGAAACGGCATTTCACGCAAACGTTGCGCTAATGTTTGTGCTGGCGGATCACCCGCACGACCGGCAGCGTAGTGGCTAGTACCAACATAAATTTTACCCCCCAGAAAAGTCCCAGTGGTGAGCACGACAGTACGCGCATAAAAACTAAGACCGCTTTGAGTGATCACACCGCTAACCGTGTCGTTTACAATGATTAAATCATCTACGGCTTGCTGAAAAATTTGTAAATTAGCTTGGTTTTCTACGCGTGTACGAACCGCAGCCTTATAAAGTGCACGATCAGCTTGCGCGCGCGTAGCGCGCACCGCAGCACCCTTGCTTGAATTAAGGATACGAAACTGTATGCCAGCATAGTCTGCAGCCATGGCCATGACACCGCCCATAGCGTCAATTTCTTTGACGAGATGACTTTTGCCGATGCCGCCGATCGCCGGGTTGCAACTCATTTGGCCAATGGTTTCGATGTTGTGAGTCATTAGCAAAGTGCTACATCCCATGCGCGCAGAAGCCAGTGCTGACTCGGTGCCAGCATGTCCGCCACCTATGACGATGACATCATATGATTGAGAGTTGCTTTTCATAACAATTTAAATTTCTAATATGCAAATCTATGATCAGGCACAAACACTCCGACTAGAAACTAAGTTGTTTCAAATAAGAGTTATATACAGGCATAAAGTCTTATTCCATCCGCACTCCACTTGCCTGCAAACCAATGGACTGCTGCCCAAGCTTTCCAACCCTCTAACCAAACTTGCTCTACCGCGTAAAATAACCCACAGTCAAAACAAGGCTGTGAGCATATAAACCAGTATCCAACTATGTAGAGCTACATACTCTAATTGTACTGTAGCCTGTAAAGATGCTCGACTATTTCCCGATACAAAACTCACTAAAGATTCGGCCTAGCAGATCATCGGAGGTGAATTCCCCCGTCACCTCGCCTAGAGATAGCTGAGCTAAACGCAAATCCTCTGCGGCCAGCTCTAATTCTGTTGGGGCGCTTATGCGCACCCCAGCTGCCTGAATATTCTGTTGCGCCTGTTGCAACGCAATTAAATGCCGGCGACGTGCTAGAAATGGGGTATCGCCCTGCTCATCAGCGTGCAGTTTGCTAGCTATCATGGTTAATAACTCTGGCAATCCTACACCCGTTTTTACGGATAGATATATATGGTTCGCGCTAGTACTCGCTTGAAGCTTAGTTAAGTCAATTTTGTTATGCACCCAGATAGTTTTATTCTCTTCAATATCAGCAGGAGCGATTTGCGGCGTTTCTGTTTGTGAAGCATCACTTAGCCATAAAGTAATATCCGCTTGGGACAGGGCTTGTTGTGTACGCTCAATGCCTTTCAATTCGATTACATTCGCGGTATCGCGCAATCCTGCGGTGTCAATTAAACGCACTGGCATACCATGTAGTTCAATATCGGCAGTCAATGGATCACGTGTGGTACCCGGAATTTCTGTAACAATAGCAATGTCACTTTGAGCCAAGGCATTTATTAAACTAGATTTACCTACATTAGGTTTGCCAGCAATCGCGATGGTAGCGCCCGTTTGCAAACGCTCTCCTTGTTGGGCTTGTTGCATGAGTTCTGTTACTTCAGTACACAGTTGCGTAAGTTTTGTGGCGATCTCTTGAACTTGTTTTACATTGATTTCTTCATCAGGAAAATCCAAATGCGCTTCTATGTTGGTACGAATAAGGATGAGTGTTGCAAGCACTGCTCGCACACGTATTGAAAATGCGCCTTGTAATGAGCGCGTTGCCATACGTACGCCCTGCTCCGTAGTGCTACTGATTAAATCTGCAATTGCCTCAGCTTGCGCTAAATCAATTTTATTATTTACAAATGCACGTTGACTAAATTCGCCTGGGGTGGCTAAGCGCGACCCTTGTGCGCAAAGCGTTTTAAGTAACAAGTCCGATACTATTGGATTGCCATGACAATGAAGCTCAACCACATCTTCGCCGGTGAAAGATGCGGGGGCTTGAAAGTAAATAACGATGCCCTGATCAATGACCTCATCATTATCATCATAAAATTTTGTGTATATGGCCTGGCGTGCTAGTAATTTTTTATGCGTAAGCTGATGTGCAATTTCTAATGCGCCTTGGCCCGACAAGCGCACAATGGCTAATGCGCCTCGTCCCGGAGGAGTCGCCATTGCACAGATGGGTTCACCTTGTTGTTGTAATGTGCTGGGCAACACAACGTTCTTTTAAAAAATAGCGCGCGACTTGCTTTTATGCGGCATTTTCAACACGCTTGGTAATTACGTATTGTTGTGAAATTGACAAAATATTATTCATCGTCCAATACAACACTAAGCCTGCTGGGAAAAACGCCATAAAAACCGTCATCATGATAGGCATCATGGCAAACACTTTTGCTTGCATCGGATCCGGCGGTGCGGGATTTAATTTAAACTGCACATACATGCTGATGCCCATTAAAAGAGGCAGTACGAAAATAGGATCACGCAAGGATAAGTCGTTGATCCAAAACATAAACGGGGCTTGACGCAGCTCGACGCTTTCTACCAGCACCCAATATAAAGATAAGAATACTGGCATTTGCACCAAGATTGGCAAACAACCACCAAGAGGATTTATTTTCTCCTTCTTGTACATTTCCATTACAGCTTGATTTAGTTTGGCTTTATCGTCTGCGTAACGTTCGCGCAGCGCTTTAAATCTCGGTTGCACCTTACGCATACGAGCCATCGACTTATAGCTAGCCTCGGATAATTTAAAGAACACAAGCTTAACCACCACAGTAACCAGAATGATGGCCACACCCCAGTTGCCAACCAGCTTATGAAACCACTCTAACAACCAAAACAGTGGTTTTGAAAGCACCGAGAATATACCGTAATCCACACTTAGATCTAAACCTTGCGCGATTTGTTTCATTTTGTGTTGCAGCTTTGGGCCGGCATATAAACGACTGGTGAAATCTGCGCTTGAATTAGCTTGTACCGTTTTTACAGGTGACAACATGCCAATTAAAAGTTGTTGTTCGCCCGCCGCTTTTACCGCTTTGCTGTAAAAGCGGTTTTCTTCTTCGGGATTTGGAATCCATGCGGACACAAAGTAATGCTGCAGAATGGCAACCCAGCCATCCTTTACACTCATTTTAATGGGTTCTTCTTCAACTTCAGCAAACGAATGCTTATGGTAAGCGCCATCGTAGTAAGCGGTACCAGTATAGGTCGGTAAACGCAACCAACTGCGCTTGGTTGAAATAGGGCTATGTCTGAGCTGTTGATATTGTCGACCTACCCAAGGTGATGTGCCTTGATTAATCACACGATGCGTAACATCAAAAACAAAAGAGTCACGGTAAAAAGTAAATATTTTTTCTACCTGAATATTATGCTCTCCAGACCAAAATAGCTTAACTTCCAAGCTATCTTTGCCGTCCAATAGTTCATATTCCGTGCTTTCAGCTGTGTAGATAGCATGGTGTGTAGGAGTGGCCGCACCGGCAGCCTTGCCAGATTTTTTGTCATCGAGTAAACCCGACTGCGCAGTGTAAGTACTGCTGTCACTTTGCATTAAACGAAATGCTTGGTCTTGTTTTTCCAAAGAGACGGGGTAGGTGGGCAAATCAAGTTGGCGTATATCACCACCACGCGTATCAATGATTAGCTCTAATGTGTCAGTCTTAACCTGCACGAATTGGTTTTTTTTCAATGCCTTGTTGGTTTGAGCTAATTCAGGCATGACTAGGCCTTTTTCTATATTTGCACTCTCAGACTGCATTATTTCGGGCAAATCTTCAGAGCTAGAAATTATGCTTTCTTCTATAACGCGGCTTTGCTCGTTAGTTTGCTGTGCAACGGGTGGCGGCGCATGCTCCTTTTGCCATGTTAGCCAAATCATATACAACACAAACGCTAACGCGATATACGAAAAAAATCTTTGATTTTCCATGGCGCTTATCTTCCGCTTTGACCTTCTGTATCTGGCACGGGATCAATTCCCCCTTCGTGCCAAGGGTGGCAACGGCCTAAGCGCTTAATGGCTAAATAACTGCCATGCAATACGCCATGTTGCTGGATAGCTTCGATTGCATAAACGGAACAAGTAGGATGAAAACGACAATGCATGCCTAGCCAAGGGCTTAATATAAAGCGGTAGGCCTTTATTAGGCTGATGATGAAATTACTTATGCTTGAATTCATGGCTCAGCAGCTCTATTCCAAAGATTAATAAGTTGATGTCTAATCTTATCGCGCTGCATATTTTTGATGGGCCGTTTAAAAATTACTACGAAATCTTTTGCGGGTAATTGCGCTTTATTCAGACGAAAACTTTCTCTAATAATTCTTCTTATTAAATTTCGATCTACCGAACGTTTTACATTTCGCTTTACAACTACGATTCCTAAGCGTGAGATACCAAGCGTGTTTTCTCTTAATAATACAGTAAAGGCTTCGCTACTTAATTTCGTGGGTCGATCAAAGACTTGCTTAAAATGGCTTGCAGTTAGCAGCCTTTCACGATTAGTAAACGTTAAGTCGTCTTCAGACAAAAAACTATGGGCATAAAAGTACACGGCCTTTTGCGCGGCGGGCATTTATGACCGCGCGACCACTCTTAGTTTTCATCCTAGCTCTAAATCCATGGGTACGGGCGCGTTTCAGATTACTAGGTTGATATGTGCGTTTCACAATTTATTCCACTGTTTTATATGCTTAGGATAAAGATCTAATAAGGTGCGCAAAATAATCGCGCTACTGACATTTGTCAACGGCTATTGTCGAATAATAAACAGTAGATAACAATCCCATTACTGGATAGACTGGCCGACCCCATATACTCTTTCTAATCAATAGAAGCATACCGGAAATTGATGCATGAATAGCCCTCTTTGGAAGTCATGTGTACATCTGCTTGAGTCTGAGCTGACAGAACAACAGCTTAATACCTGGATTCGTCCTTTGCATGCCATCGAACGTGATGGTGAATTGACCTTATTGGCACCCAATCGTTTTGTTTTAGACTGGGTCCATGATCATTTTTTGACTCGTATTGATGAGCTTATTCATATTAAGAATCAATCTGCTAGCCCTCCTGTGGTCTTAGAAATTGGTAGCAACGAGAAACCCTCTTTACCCGCTAAAGCACCTGAATCTTCTGCTCCAAGAGGCGTGGTTGCAACTAAGCACCGTGAATATAATCATAATCTCAGCGCTAATTTTACTTTTGACACTTTTGTTGAAGGCAAATCGAATCAGCTGCCAAAAGCCGCGGCAGTACAAGTTGCCAATCACCCTGGTGACGCATACAACCCGCTATTAATTTATGGAGGGGTTGGTCTGGGTAAGACTCATTTATTACATGCTGTAGGCAACCAGATGCTTGCCAAGAACCCTGCTGCAAACATTGTTTACCTGCATTCTGAACGTTTTGTCGCAGATATGGTAAAAGCGCTACAACACAATGCCATTAGTGAATTTAAGCGCTACTACCGAACGGTAGATGCCTTATTAATTGATGATATTCAGTTTTTTGCAGGCAAAGAGCGTTCACAAGAGGAGTTTTTTCATACCTTTAACACCTTGCTTGAAGGCCAAAGTCAAATAATTTTAACCTGTGATCGTTATCCAAAAGAGATTGAGGGCTTAGAGGAAAGACTAAAATCTCGTTTTGGTTGGGGACTAACCCAAGCCATAGAGCCTCCCGAGTTAGAAACACGCGTTGCAATTCTGCAACGTAAGGCGGAACTATTGAATGTTGAACTACCTAGTGAAGTTGCTTTTTTTATCGGTAAACGTATTCGTTCAAATATTCGCGAGCTTGAAGGGGCTTTACGTAGAGTTGTTGCAAATGCTCAATTCACTGGATCTGCCATCACTTTAGAATTTGCTAAAGAGGCATTACATGATCTGTTAGCATTACAAGACAAGCTTGTAACCATTGATAACATCCAAAAAACGGTAGCAGAATATTACAAAATTCGTGTTTCTGATTTATTATCCGCGCGGCGCAGCCGTTCTATTACGCGACCACGACAAATGGCTATGTCACTAGCTAAGGAATTAACCAACCATAGTTTGCCTGAGATCGGTGATGCATTTGGTGGACGTGACCATACCACTGTGTTGCATGCATGTAGAAAAATAGTCAGCCTGCGCGAAAGTGATACACGCATCAATGATGATTACATTAATCTGTTGCGAAGCTTAAGTAGTTAATAGCCTGTGGATAAAAGGTGATACAATTTATATGAATATCTCGGCCTGTAGTTATCCCTTGTTGTTACAAGAAAATGAGCCTTATATAGACCCGTTTTACATCATCAAATATTTTATAAGATATTGAATTTTTTAATATAAATTAAGTTATCCACGCAAAAATCCCACTCTATAACTATAACTAATTATAACTAATATGCAGTTATCTATAGCACGCGAAAACCTACTTAAGCCATTACAGCAAATTATTGGTGCCGTAGAACGCCGGCAAACTATGCCTGCATTAAGCAATTTATTAATCAGAAGCAATGACCAAGGTCTCACCTTAACCGCAACGGATTTAGAGGTAGAATTAGTTGCAACCTTGAATACTGAGCTTGGTGAAACTGGCGACGCTACAATTCCAGCACGAAAATTGTTAGACATTTGTCGCTCATTACCTGATCAGGCGCAGATAATGATTAACTCTAGCAATGAAAAGACTGTAGTGAGTTCGGGGCGAAGTCGTTTTACGTTATCTTCTTTGCCCGCCGAAGATTTCCCCATCATAGATGACTTGGAACTAGATGTTAGTGTGGTGATTTCTGAAGGCGATTTACGTAGCCTAATTGAAAAAACAGCATTTGCTATGGCACAGCAAGATGTTCGTTATTACTTAAATGGTTTGTTATTAGAAGTGGATGCAGAGTATATTAAAACGGTGGCAACAGATGGGCACCGCTTAGCGTTGTCTGAAATAAAACATAAGACCGATGTAGATGAGGTCAGACAAATCATTGTACCGCGTAAAGGCGTACAGGAATTACAGCGCTTACTCACCAATGATGACAATCAAGTAACCGTAGCGTTGGGGAAAAACCATATTCGCGTTACCTTGCCTAACCTTCAATTTACTTCCAAGCTGATCGATGGACGTTTTCCTGAATATCAACGAGTGTTGCCTGAGGAAGAGGGCAATACTGCAAAAATGGATAAATTACATTTAAAGCAAGCGCTTACAAGAGCCTCCATCTTATCTAACGAGAAATATAAGGGCATCCGACTTATTATTGATGACAATAAGCTAGTCGTACAGGCGAACAATCCTGAGCATGAAGAAGCAGAAGATGAGATGGAAATCGACTATCAAGGTGAACGGCTTGAAGTAGGTTTTAACGTAGTTTATTTGCTAGATGTATTAAATGCGTTGGAGTCTGAGGAGGTGGAGGTCATTATTAAAGACGCTAACAGCAGTGCTTTGATTGTCTCTTCCGGAAAATTAGAGAGCCGATATGTTGTTATGCCGATGCGTTTATAATCTCAAAAAGAACTATCCTTTCGTTTGGCGCTGCACACACTTCTTGCCCAAAACCTCCGAATAATTGAGCATTTAGAACTTTCTTTAGCGAAGAATGCGACGCTATTTTGTGGTGCAAATGGCGCGGGTAAAACTACTATCTTAGAAGCTATCGACTTTTTAAGTCGTGGTCGCAATTTTCGTAATCACCGTCTTGACCCATTACTGCGCCATGGCAGCGATAGACTCACGGTGAGCGGAAAAGTTGTTGAGGGTTCGCACACTACTTACCTTGGCGTGCAAAAAGCAGCAGACGAAACAATTCTGCGCTGCGACCAGCAAAAAGTAATCTCGATATCAAATCATGCCAGTTATTTGCCTGTGGTATGCATGCATCCGGATAGCCATCAGCTTATTCAAGGAGGCGGGCGCTACCGCAGAAATTATTTAGATTGGTCCGCGTTTCACGTGAAACCTGAATTTTTACAGGAATGGCGGGATTATAATAAGTGCCTGCGTAAGCGGAATCACGTATTAAAGCATGGTACCTATAAAAATAAGGAGATTGTAGTATGGACCCAAAAGCTAGGCTTAATTGGAGAAAAGGTAGATCGAGCAAGATCGGAGATTTTTAGGCAAATTAAACCGATTTTCGAAGAATATA
>JAPUHH010000098.1 GCA_027297825.1 Gammaproteobacteria bacterium | reverse complement strand
ATTTTTCCACTAGTAGTCTTAGGTACTTTTTTAATCGTAATTACTGGATGCACTACTATTCCAAATTGCACATTCACTATAGCAGTTAAGTTCGAGGCAAGTGATAAAAAGCTTTCCAACTCTCCTTTGTACAGAACAAATACCAACACTTCTTCCAGACCACTCTGCTTAGAAGTAACGCCTGCAACCACTACTTTACCTAATTCTAAATTCGGAATTTGATGCAAACTTTCTTCGAGATCATAGGGGTAATAGTTTTGCCCATTAACAAACAATATTTCTTTAAATCTGCCAGTGATAAACAAACCTTGCTTACAAACAAAACCTATATCACCTGTGTCGACCCAACCCTCGACCAAAAAATTAGAACCGTCGTCACCAATAATTTCCTCCGTTACATTGCCACCTCGAATATGGATATGGCCTACGGTGTTTTCAGCTAGTGAATTGCCGTTTTTATCACTAATTCTTACCTTACAATTAACAATCGGTTTGCCAACACCCACCAATGACACGCTATCATCATCTTGAGAATTCAAAACGACTACTGTCTCAATTGAAAGTGAATCACGTTGTGCGTGCACTACCTGCAATGGTGCATTAATTTCTGGAAAACTAACCGCTAAACTTGCTTCCGCCAAACCATATACCGCAAACATGCAGTGCTTAGGTAAACCATATTGAGCCAGCTCGCGAGTAAATTGCTCACAAAGACTGACAGAAATAGGTTCTGCGCCATTAAACACTAAGCGCACGTGCGATAAATCAATAGCATTTAAGCCCTTGCGCTTAAATGCATTTAGAAAATGCTTATAGCCAAAATTTGGCGAGCACAATACGCTGGCTTTCTTTTCACTCGTTGCCGTCATCCAATATAATGGACGCCGCACAAATAAATCCGTACGCATAATGAAATGGCTATAGTTGCAAACTATAGGATTTAAATGAAACCCGATTAATCCCATATCATGAGTTAAAGGCATCCAACTAAGACTGATGTCTGCAGAGGTAAATGCAGCGCCTTTTTGAATGCCTTCAATATTTGCAATTAAATTTCGGTGCTTCAGCACCACGCCCTTGGGGCTTCCGGTAGACCCAGAAGAGAACTGAATAAACGAGGTGTCTTCAGGCACAATATTCTCCACCTGTCCCGGTAGAGAGATATCCACTATATCGTCACTTAACAACACTCTTTCAGCTAATTGCTGATATGTGCTTTTCGCTATTTCCTCTTGCGCGCTTGATTCCAACTTGAGTAAATTCTTACGATCGGTATATAAAAAAGTTTTGCCAAGTTTTTGGGCAACATTAAATACTTTTTGACGATGCTGATCACTAATGCCGACGGCCAAAGGCACTGGGATAATGCCTCCAAACTGGCAAGCCCAAAATACATCCACCATCTGTTCGTTATTATTTAAAAACAGGATTAAATAATCACCCTTTTGCATGCCTTGCTGCTGCAATATATACAACAGTCCAAGTGCACGCTGATACAGTGCTTCAAAAGTAATGGCCTTTTCTTGGCCTTGACCTTCTATAAAGCCAACAAAATGCTCTTCACTACGATTTTTTTCTAGCGCTTCGGTTAAAGTTTGAAATTGTTTAGTCATTGAACAATGCTAATTAGGCAAGAGGCTATGCCCTGAGTGAAATTTAAGAAAATGGTCGGGGCAGAGAGATTCGAACTCCCGACCCTCTGCTCCCAAAGCAGATGCGCTACCAGGCTGCGCTATGCCCCGACATTTACCTGTGGTAATCATATACCGATGCGGATCATACGTTCTAGCAGTGATTAAGGTCAATGCCGCCAAGTCGATATAAATTACAATTACACCCAATAACTGAATTTTGCCTAATTCGTCAGTCAGTAACGATTGCGGAACTTTTACACAACAATTACGGACAAATCTCTGAAAAATCGATACTATTCACCCTCAATTTTTAATGGAGCCAATATGAATGCACTACTCAAGCATCCCCTTCTGTCTGTATTCATCATAATTATTATGACCACATCAAATGCACAAGCAGAAATGACAACGGTGAAAATGGAAACCAGCCAGGGCACCATCACTCTTGAACTAAATGGCGATAAAGCACCCAACACGGTAGCGAATTTTCTAACGTATGTTAGAGAAGGATTTTTTGACGGCACGATATTTCACCGTGTTATATCTAATTTCATGATCCAAGGCGGCGGCTTCACCGCAGAAATGTTACAAAAAAGCCCCCATGACCCGATTCAAAATGAAGCTAATAACGGCCTAAAAAATGAAACCGGTAGCATTGCCATGGCGCGCACTGGCGACCCTCACTCTGCGACCGCGCAATTTTTTATTAATGTTAAAGATAATGATTCCCTAAATTTCAGTAGTGAAACTTCGCAAGGCTGGGGTTATGCAGTATTTGGGAAAGTCACAGAAGGCATGGACGTAGTCAATACCATTAAAGATAGCCCCACAACTACAGCAGGGGGTCATCAAGACGTACCCGCAGAAACTATCACGATAGAAAAGGTCACTATCGTCGAATAAGAAATGGAGCGATGTCACAGACTCTCTTTATTTCAGACTTACATTTAGATCATAAAAGGCCGCACATTATTGCAGCCTTTTGTCGTTTTCTGCAGGATATCTCCGACACCGATGCACTCTATATTCTAGGCGATCTGTTTGAATACTGGATTGGGGATGATGATCCCGCAATCGGACTACAACCCGTCATCGACGCTCTGCGAAAATTGAGCCTTGCCGGAACTCCAATTTATTTTATACATGGCAATAGAGACTTTTTAGTCGGAAAATCCTTTGCAAAGGCTACTCGATGCAAATTACTTGCAGAAGAAACCATCATAGATCTGTATGGAACTCCCACATTAATTATGCATGGCGATACACTCTGTACCGATGATATTGCTTATCAAAAATATCGAGCCAAAGCGCGAAATAAATGGATTCAAAAATTCATATTGCTACTTAGCGTAAAACAGCGGCTCAAGCTTGCTGAAAAACTACGCAACAAAAGCATCAGCGCTACACAAGACAAACATCCAGAAATTATGGATGTAAACCAGCACGCTGTTGAACAAGTCATGCTTACTCATAATGTTGAATACTTAATTCATGGTCACACACATCGGCCCGCGATCCATGATTTAATTATTAATGGCAGTGCCCGCCAACGAATTGTCTTAGGAGATTGGTATGATCAAGGCAGTGTACTTCGGTGCACACCAAAAGGAATTAATTTAGAAACGCTACAAACTTAAAATTTGGGCTTACATGTTTTGCATGGCTTCAAGTTCTATTTCTGAAAATCCTGCTTTGCGCCGCGCCTCAATTTGAAATGGGCCTTGTAACCGACCTGTAAAGTACTCTTGCAATAAAGCTTGAAAAGTTTCTTCCGGCTGCAATCCTTGCTGCTTACAAGCATAGTTAAACCAGTGCGAGCCAATGGCAACATGGCCTATTTCTTGCTCAAATATGATTTTCAATATATTCGCAGTAATCTCGTCACCATGGTTTTGCAATTTAACAATCATTCCAGGAGTGACATCAAGGCCTCTAGCCTCCAACACTCTTGGCACCAGCGCCATGCGTGCAACTACACTATCAGCCGTTTTAATCGCCATTTCCCACAAACCATCATGTGCGGAAAAATCGCCATAGTCAGAACCTAATTGCTGCAAACGTTCACGCAACATAGAAAAATGTTGCGCTTCTTCAAATGCAACGTGCAACCAATCGTGATAGTACTCTACTGGCTGGTCTTGAAATCGATACATCGCATCAAGCGCTAAATTAATAGCATTAAATTCAATATGCGTAATAGCATGAATCAACGCAACCCGCCCCCGTTGCGTGACTAAACTACGGCGCGGAACTTCTCGAGGCAAGACTAATTTAGGCTTCTCTGGCCGCCCAGGAATTGCAATTTTATCAATTATTGCGGTTTTATTTAAATCGACCTCACCACTCTCATCCACTAGCTCTTTAAGATGAAATACCGCTGTACATTTTTGCGCAGGATCAGTAAGCAATAAACAATCATAGGCAGCAGCAAAAATTGATCTCATCGACAATATTTTTATCTAGCGATCTAACTTTACGCGCTTACGATGACGAACGAGGAAATCATTAAGCAATCATACAAATCAATAACATCTTGATTTTTCATACGAATACAACCTTCTGAAGCCGGCTGCCCAATGAGGCCTTCCTCATGAGTGCCATGTATATAAATATAGCGTGCATAACTATCGATGCCTGCGCCTTTGTTCACGCCTTCTTCAAGGCCAGCAAGCCAAAGGATTCTGGAAGTGATGCAATCTCCATTCGTGCGAATCTCATTATGCTCAATGTTTGCGTGCTCGCGCGTAGGTTTTCTGGTCTTGAAGATTTCAGAAAATTCTGCATCACCGCCAATTTTTTCTTGAACACAGTGAATCCCAGTAGGGGTTTTATAAGAGCCTTCATCATGACCAATGCCAAATCTTGAAGTAGAGACAGAATAATTACACACATACTCTCTAGCAGAATACAGGTAAAGCATTTGGGCACTGATTTTTACAATAGCAGCGGGTAATTCGGCATGTAGCGGGTATTGATTACATGCTACATCAAGCAGTGGCAACAGCTGCTTCGCTGCTTTAGAAGCTTGCATAAGAGGGGGCAGCGCGCACTTAGACACTATTATGCAAATCAATACCAACATATTCTTTGTCACGCTCTTGCTTTGATGCATCGCTACGCGACGCTTCTAGACTTTCAAAGTAACCATCTTCAACACCCGTAATATATTCACCACTAAATACCGAAGTATCAAATTTTTCGAGACGCAAATTGCCTTGTTGTACCGCCCAAATCAAATCATTTAGATTTTGATAAATTAAACGATCAGCTTGTATTTCTGTACAAATTTCATCGATGTCTTTATTGAAAGCAATAAGTTCTTCCCGCGCGGGCATATCAATTCCATAAATATTTTGATAACGAATCGGCGGCGAGGCAGATGCAAAAAATACTTTTTTTGCGACTTCATCTATTGCCATTTGCACAATCTCACGTGAAGTAGTACCGCGCACAATTGAATCATCGATTAGCAATACATTCTTATCTCTAAATTCTAGTCCAATCGGGTTAAGCTTTTGTCTTACCGATTTTTTGCGGATCTTATTCCCAGGCATGATAAATGTTCGACCAATGTAACGGTTCTTAATAAATCCTTCTCGGTACTTAACTCCTAATAAATATGCAATTTCGATTGCCGCCGTTCGGCTTGTATCTGGAATAGGCATGACCACATCTATGTTAGGTTCAGGCCATTCTTTAATAATTTTTTTAGCTAAACTTTGCCCCATACGCATACGCGCTTTTTGCACAAATACATCCTCAATCACAGAATCCGGGCGTGCAAAGTAAACATACTCAAAAATGCACGGCGAATGAACTGCGCCTATAGCACATTGTTGAGTTGAAATTTTGCCATTTACATCAATAAAAATTGCTTCGCCAGGAGCAATATCTCGCACCAAGTTAAACCCGAGCACATCTAGAGCAGTACTTTCAGAAGTTACCATATACTCCATGCCTTGCTTAGATTCTCTAACACCATAAACTAGTGGTCTTATGCCATTAGGATCTCGAAATGCCACAATCCCTCTTCCCGTGACCATCGCCACCACTGCATAGGCGCCTTTGCAACGCCGGTGCACATCTTTTACTGCGGTAAAGATATCATCATCCGACCTGAGCGGTAATGATTGCTGCTTCGCTAACTCATGTGCAAAAACATTCAACAGAATTTCGGAATCAGATTCAGTGTTTAGATGACGTCGGTCTTCTAAAAACAGTTCTTTTTTTAACTGTTTGGCGTTCACTAGATTGCCGTTATGGCCTAGCGAAATACCAAAGGGAGAATTTACATAAAATGGTTGCGCTTCAGCTGAAGAGGAGGAACCTGCGGTTGGGTAACGTACATGCGCAATTCCCATATTGCCTTGCAAACGTTCCATGTGACGCTCTTGGAATACATCACGCACCAAACCATTTGCTTTGCGCTGAAAAAGCCGGCCATCATTATACGTTACGATGCCTGCGGCATCCTGGCCACGATGCTGCAGCACTAATAGAGCATTATATAAATCTTGATTGACCGCATGATTCGCGACAATTCCTGCGATACCGCACATAATTAATTAGCGCTCAATTAACTAAAGTTAAAAAGATGAAGCCTGTAATTCAGCTTCGTCAAAGGTGAAATATTTTGCATACTCTTCAGGCATAAAATCAATCACTTTTCGTGCCGCCAACTCAAAGGGCGGTAACAGCTGTGATGACTGCCAAGTATCCGAACGCGGAAAACTAGTTAAGGCAGCGACTAAAATCATTAGCACAACCACCGCAGCACCTCTTGCAATTCCAAAGAAAATACCTAGCACTCTGTCTATGCCCCGTAGCGCATGAGACTGCGTAACTTGACTAAGGATGTAATTGAGCAATGCTCCAGCAATTAATGTCCCTATAACAATCAATAAAAATGCAATGCCTACACGCAGCTTGCTAGCTTCAAGCTCGTTGCTACCAAGATTAAAAGTTGCTTCATCAATACTTGCAGGCAAAAATAAAGCCACTTGACTAGAAAAAGTCATCGCCAACCAAATCGCGACCACCCAACTTGCAAGTGATATCGCCTCTTTAACAAAGCCGCGAAACATAGCAACCCCAACTGAGATTAACAGTATGATCGCAATTCCTATATCAATCCACGACAATTCCATACTCTGCCTTCACACCATAATCAGGTGTTATTCTATGTCTTAATGCCATTAATAGGGTGAATTGTTTTTAAGTAGTTAGGGATGATTCGTCACAAAGCTGCCCGTCAAGCCATGCTCTTTCTTTATTTTATCGCGTAAAATTTCAGCATTTTTACGTTTAAGCTCAGGCCCTACCTTTACACGGTATAGCACCTTATTCCCATTAGAATACTTTTCTGTAAACGCGGAGTAATTCCCCGCCAATAATTTCTCCTGTAAAGCCAGAGCCTTTTCCTTTTCGCCAAATGCCGCAACTTGCACTGCCCATGCACTCAGGGCAGGATTGGTCTTGATATGATTTGCGGTAGCTTCAACTATTTTTGGACTAGACGCACTATCGGGGACAGTCGTCTCAGCGATAGGTTTTTCGTCTTCTGTGGTTTGCTTGGAATCAACTTCTGTATTTTTTTCTATTGCCGGCAACTCATCTATTTGCTTTGGATCTGGCAAGTCACTTTCAAAAGTGAATTTAGGTGCTGGTGGGACCTCCATATTGATCACTACCGATTCCTGCTGCCCAGACCCATCTAATATCATCGGCACAAATATTACCGCTAAGGCAATAATGACTGCGGCACCAATTAGGCGTTGTTTTAAAGTCGTTTCCATATTTTGCTACTTAATTTGATAGAGTAAATATGACCCGTTCTAACAAAAAGAGTTGGTTAAATTATACTTCCAGGCCCAATACTTCTGCTACTGTTAAAAAAGACCCAAATACTAGTATACGAGATGAACCATCCGCATGCTGTTCAGCCGCCATATAAGCTTCTGAGATCGATGGGTAAGGTTGCATAATGCAACCAGGACAATGCTGCTTAAGCTTGTTTTGCAACGTTTCACAGTCCAGCGCACGATCAGAATCTAATCTTGAAATAAACCATTTATCAATATTCCCTTTAACTGCATCAATGATACCGTCGATGTCTTTGTCCGCCAATACTGCAAATACGGCATAGGTTTTAGAAACCGGCTCCAAGTCTTGAAGATTCTTCACCAAGACTTTTGCACTATCTAAATTATGTGCCACATCCAGTATGATTTCACATGGACCAGCTATTCGCTGGAAACGACCTAATAAGTTTATAGTACTTAAGCCTTGCTCCACAGATTCGCGAGTTACTGGCAATTTATCATCGATAGTCAACAATCCCATCAATGCAGTTGCTGCATTGCTCACCTGAGTGCCACCATACAAACTTGGCATCGGCAAATTCTCCCAATTCAACTTAGAAGACTGAAATGACCAAGTTTTATTGCTATTTCTTTGATAAGAGAAATCATTATTAATTAAATATAAATCAGCTTCCAGATCCTGCGCATACTTAATTAAATTTTTAGGCGGCTCTTTATCACCACAAATAGCAGGCCGCTTAGATCGAAATATTCCAGCTTTTTCGAGACCGATCGATTCACGAGTTGCACCTAACCATTGCACATGATCGATGCCAATGCTGGACACAATCGCTAAATCAGTATCAAGAATATTTACCGCGTCCAGACGGCCCCCAAGCCCTACCTCATATATGGCTACATCTAGCTCAACATCATTAAAAATTTGCATTGCCGCTAAAGTGCCAAATTCAAAATAGCTTAAGCTAATTTCTCCACGCGCTTTATCTACAAGATTAAACGCTCCACATAAGGTTTCATCGTCAACACATTGCTGCTCAACTTTAATACGTTCGTTATAGCGCAGTAAGTGTGGAGAAGTGTAACTGCCTACACGGTAGCCTGCTTGATGGTAGATAGATTCTAAAGCAGCAACGACTGAACCTTTACCATTTGTGCCCGCAACGGTGACAATTTGATACTTAGGCTGCAAAATGCCAAGCGCATTTGCAACATCTGCAATTCGATCAAGTCCTAACTCAATCTTTTGAGAATGCAGGGTCTGCTGCCATGCAAGCCAATCTTGGAGATGTTCGAATCTCAAAGTGATAATAGGTTTAAAGTGGGCGAAGCTGTTTGTAACAGTTTTAGGTAATTAAGTACAGATGGTTTATGCTCTTCTTGAGCAACGTTTTTTACTCACCCGCACTAATTTCTTGATGCAGCAATACCGACAGTAGTTGGTGCACCTCGTCACGCATATTTTTGCGCTCAACAATCATATCTAAAGCTCCATGTTCAAGTAAAAATTCACTGCGCTGAAACCCCTTAGGCAGCGTCTCCCTCACGGTTTGCTGTATCACTCTGGGGCCTGCAAAACCAATCAACGCCTTCGGCTCAGCAATAGTTATATCGCCAAGCATGGCGAGACTCGCGGAAACCCCACCCATTGTCGGATCCGTTAGCACCGAGATAAATGGAATGCTTTGCTCACGCATACGTCCTAACGCTGCACTGGTTTTAGCCATCTGAAATAGAGAGGTTAGCGCTTCTTGCATACGCGCGCCGCCACTGGTGGAAAAGCATATCAATGGGATTTCATCGCTCAAAGCTTGTTTAGCTGCTAGCAAAAACCTCTCGCCAACCACAGAACCCATTGACCCACCGATAAACCTAAATTCAAATGCTGCGGCAACAATCGGCAATTTTTTTAGCTGCCCTTTAATCACGAGCAATGCTTCTTTTTCGCCTGTATTTTTTTGTGCAGCACTGAGTCGGTCTTTATATTTCTTGTCGTCTTTAAATTTTAAAAAATCTTTGGGCTCAAGATACTGACCAATTTCTTCTTGGGGACTTTCATCCAGAAAAAACTGTAACCGCATGCGCGCAGTAATGCGCATATGGTGGTTACATTTTGGACAAACTTGTAAATTACGCTCCAGATCGGAACGATACAAAACTGCACCACAACTTGCGCATTTATCCCAAAGCCCTTTTGGCACTTTTCGCTTATTCGTACCCTCAGTACGAATACGCGATGGCATTAATTTTTCTAGCCAACTCATCGTGCAAAATAAATGTGTTGAATATTCATCTTAAGCAACTTCTTGTTTGATTGAACTATTGTTTGAATTATCATCCATCGCTTCGCGCATACCTAGCAACAAGGTTTTAATGTTGTTATGCATCGCGGTATGATCGGATACATTGGCTTCGATTTGACGAATGATAGCGCTACCCACCACTACCGCATCAGCAATTGATGCAATCGTTTTCGCACTTTCCGCATCTTTGATTCCAAACCCAACGCCTACCGGCAAGGCTGATACTTGCTTAATCTGTGCAACTTTGTTTTTTACTTCTGAGATATCCAGATGACCTGCACCTGTAACACCTTTTAGCGATACGTAGTACACAAACCCAGAAGAATTATCACAGATTTTTTTAATTCGCGTAGGATTAGTAGTAGGCGCAATTAGAAAAATAGTGTCTAGTGCATACTGCTGATAAATATTTAATACAGATTCCGCTTGCTCAAAAGGTAGATCTACAGTGAGCACACCATCAATCTGACTTTGATTTGCTGCACGCGCAAACTGCGAAACCCCCATCACTTCAATTGGATTTTGATAACCCATTAACACCACTGGTGTTCGTTCATCCAGCTTACGAAACTCACCCACCATACCCAAAACTTGGTGCAAGCTCGTATTATGGGTCAGTGCGCGCTCACACGCTGCTTGTATTACGGGTCCGTCAGCCATTGGGTCTGAAAATGGCACCCCTAATTCAATAATATCTGCGCCAGACTCTACCAAGGTATGCATTAAGGCAACGGTATGATCCGGATGTGGATCCCCCGCAGTGATATAAGCGATTAATGCCTTGCGCCCAGATTTTTGCAGTGCATCAAAACAAGATTGCATTCGACTCATATCTCAATACCTTCAATTTTGGCGACGGTATTGATATCTTTATCGCCACGTCCCGACAAATTAACAATGATATTTTGATCGCGCGACATTCCGGCGGCTAATTTAACTGCATACGCCATAGCATGGCTGCTTTCAAGTGCAGGGATAATGCCCTCCACTCTCGTCAACTCATGAAATGCGGCTAAGGCTTCTACATCCGTGACTGAATCATACTGTACTCTACCAATATCTTTTAACCACGCAAGCTCAGGCCCTACACCTGGATAATCCAAGCCAGCAGCAATAGTATGTGTTTCGATAATCTGCCCATTCTCATCTTCCATTAAATAAGTGCGATTACCATGCAACACTCCTGGGCGACCTGCATTCAACGGCGCAGCATGCTTGTTGGTATCGATACCTAACCCAGCAGCCTCAACGCCATACATTTTTACTGCTGCATCATCCAAAAATGGATTAAACAAGCCAATTGCATTAGAACCACCACCTACACACGCCACCAATGCATCGGGTAAACAATCTGTACGCTCATAATGTTGTGCTCTAGCTTCACGTCCAATGATGGCTTGAAAATCTCGCACCAATAATGGGTAAGGATGGGGCCCGGCTACAGTACCAATAATGTAAAACGTTGAGTCAACATTCGTCACCCAATCGCGCATGGCTTCATTAAGCGCATCTTTGAAGGTTTTCGAACCAGAAGTCACGGGTACCACTTTGGCACCCAACAGTCGCATGCGGTACACATTTGGCGCTTGACGATGAATATCATCTTCACCCATGTACACAACACACTCCAAGCCCAATCGCGCCGCTACGGCAGCACTCGCCACGCCATGCTGGCCTGCACCGGTTTCCGCAATGATGCGTGTTTTTCCCATACGCTTTGCCAACAATGCTTGGCCGATGGTATTGTTTATTTTGTGCGCACCGGTATGGTTAAGATCTTCACGCTTTAAATATATTTGCGCACCGGCATATTTTTGACTTAAGCGCTGTGCATGATACAACGGACTTGGCCTACCCACATAATGCGCAAAGTCAGCATCAAGCTCCGCTAAAAATTCCGACTCGTCTTTATATTTTAGATAGGCCTCTTCTAGCTGAGTGAGAGGCTCAATTAAGGTCTCAGCCACGTAGCGACCGCCATATTCACCAAACATCCCCTGCTTATCTGGGACTTGGGTAAAAGGTATTTGACCTGAGATTTGAGAGGCTGTCCTAGGCACTTCTTACTTCCTTAATAAAGTGTTCCATTTTAGCGAGGTCTTTGATGCCTTTACTAGCCTCAATACCACTACTTACATCCACAGCATAAGGACGTACTGCACGAATGGCCTCAGCCACGTTGTTGGGCTCAAGGCCTCCAGCAAGAATCATAGGTTTATCCAGGTTTTGAGGTATCTTAGACCAATCAAATACCTCCCCACTACCACCCATTTGACCCATACCATGGCTATCTAACACAAACCCTGTAGCCGATGGAAAATTTGCACAAAAATCAGTAGCAGACACGGTAGAACTCATCGGCACCGCTTTTAAATAGGGCCGTACAAATTGCTTGCAAAAATTTTCGCTTTCTTCACCATGAAATTGCAACAAATCCAAATGCAGCTGGGCCAGCACATTTTGCACTTCGCCGGCTTCAGTATCCATGAACAGACCTACTTTGACTACAAAGGGTGGAATATTCCGTAGCAGGACTTTTGCATGTTCGATACTTAGGTTGCGTAAACTCTCCTGCACAAACACAAATCCTAAAGCATCCACACCCAAAGCGATTGCATTTTGCACATCTTGTTGCGAAGTCATGCCGCAAAATTTAATACGGGTTTGCATAAGATTTTAATAATTTTTATTCGTGTATTTCTAGTTGAAAAGTTTAAGCAAGCTCTGCCTTATTAAGTTAGCGACTGGCCAGTCTTTGCTGCTGCAGACCTGGCAACTCGTACTTCCCTGTACATAAAATATTTTTTTAACGAAGCATCAGAATAAACCAGAGGTTTCTTAGTTAGCAAAAACCGGCCAACGTATTGGTGAATTAAGCTCATATTTATCATCATACTGCACTTTCACTAAATATAAGCCTGATGGCTTAGCGGTTACACCCCCTAATGTGCGATCTCGAAGCTCTAATACCATTCGCGACCAATTTATATTCTGCTCTCCTCTGCCGATAGCAATTAACACTCCAGCAATATTTCTAACCATATGATGTAAAAAAGCATCTGCATGGATATCAACAAAAATTAATTCGCCTTGCTGTCCAATATTAATTTGATGCACGGTACGCATAGGACTTTTCGCCTGACAAGCCAGCGCACGGTAGGACGAGAAATCATGCTGCCCTATTAAATGCTTTGCCGCTTGCTGCATGCTGTCATGGTCAAGTTTTTGATACACCCAAGTCACCTGCTGATGCAATAATGCGGGCCGACTGGGTCGATTTAGAATTACATAGCGGTAACGGCGTGATTGTGCGCTATAGCGTGCGTGAAAATCCTCTGCTACAACATGTGCCCATAAAATTGAAATTGAATCTGGAAGATAAGTGTTTACACCCCTTACCCATGCTTTCATTTCACGCGCTACAGGACTGTCAAAGTGGATGACCTGCTCGGTAGCATGCACACCGGTATCGGTGCGGCCCGCCACATGAATTCGCACGGGTGCATCCGCAACTTTGGCAAGCGCTTCTTCGATGGCTTGCTGGACTGAATTCGCATGAGGTTGCCGTTGCCACCCACAAAACGGAGTGCCGCTATATTCAATTCCAAGTGCAACTCGCATAGATTAAAGACGTATAAACTATCAATAAATAAAGCACACTTACGCAGATCGCATAAGAGTAACCAATCAAATTACCAGGAGAAAACGCAGTGGTTTACTGAGTTTGATTGCAAGCAGATTAGCGCTTAACCGCCTAACTTGTCCATGAGATCTTTTGCGGCTTTAATCTGTGATTCATCACCTTCACTAATTACCTCTAACAATGTTTCTTTAGCAGCGTCCGAATCACCCATATCAACAAATGCCTTAGCAAGATCTAGCTTTGTCCCCACTTCTTCAATTAACGACGGCGGTCCTAATTCATGCAAATCAGTGACCGTTTGTGCCACAGTGGCTTCAGCTGGATCCAAAAATTCAGTATCCATATTGCTAGCATCAAATTGCTCAGTATCTTCTAAATCCGAGCTGTTAGAGATATCAGCTGCAGTAGCCTCAAGGTCTTCTGGTACAGCGGCTGCATCTAAATCCAGCCCAAAGTCATCATCGACTTGAAAAGCTACCGTGTCATCCATATCTGCATCTGCATCTGCATGTGTATCTGCATCTGGATCTGCATGTCTATCTGCCTTTGTCTCTGTCTTTGTCTCTGTCTTTGTCTTTGTCTCTGTCTTTGTCTCTGTCTTAGTCTTTGTATCTGGCT
>JAPUHH010000097.1 GCA_027297825.1 Gammaproteobacteria bacterium | reverse complement strand
TCCTCTATTGACGCCATGACCCGTGGTATCGAAATGGTAGAGCAGGGCGCAGATATCATCGATATTGGTGGTGAATCAACACGACCAGGGGCGAAGAGAATCGGTGCAAAAGAGCAAAAGAGAAGAGTGATTGACGTGATTGCGGGGTTGCGTAAGGAATTACCAGTCCATATCCATATTAGTATCGATACAACCTTGTCTGAGGTCGCCAAAGCAGCTTTGGAGGCAGGAGCTAGCATGCTAAATGATGTTAGTGCGGGTCGCGAGGACGAGCAAATTTTAGCCCTTGCGGCTGATTCTGCTGTGCCAATTTGTTTAATGCATATGCAAGGCAATCCTGGCAATATGCAGGACGACCCTAGTTATGAAAATGTCACGCAAGAAGTTGCTGAATATTTAGTTAAGCAGGCAAGTGTGGCTGAAAATGTTGGAGTGAAGAAAGAGAATATTATTCTTGATCCAGGTATTGGGTTTGGTAAGCGTACTCAACATAATCTTGAGCTGTTGCGGGATTTAAATAAGCTTACTAATTTAGGTTATCCAATTTTGCTTGGTACGAGTCGCAAAAGCTTTATGGGCGAAATATCTAAACAAGCAGAGCCGCAAGAAAGAATGCCCGCAACCTGCGCAACCTCTGCTTTAGGTGTTGTGGCAGGTGTGAAAATATTCCGTGTGCACGATATTTGGCAGAATCGTCAAGCCTTAGATGTAACATGGGCTATTCATACAAGGTAAAACTAAAACCTGAAGTTTTCCAAAAATCTCCTTATAGAGCTGCAAAGTACTATTTTTTAAAACGTGGGTCTGGAGAGTATCGCCAGTAATACTTATAGGTATTGAAAAGGCTTGGTCTGCATAAAGCGTTAAAAATCATAGCTATCAATAGTGAAGCTGATAGCCAGCTTATTGCGCCACCACCTGAAAAGCTAGGCCTGTAAGAGATTTCTACACTTTTATCTTGTTTGTTTCTCTGTTTGAAACTTTCAAGTTCTGCTTGTAAGTCTTCCGTTAAATGATCAATAGTTGCGGTGAAGCTTTCTTGTTTCGCGATGCGTAATATTTTTTGCGTATTGATTAATGCAGAATTTGCTGTGATTTTATTGGTGCCGGGAGCACGCAGCAAATATTTATGACTGCTGATATCAAAAACCGAGACATCAACAAAAGTAGTTACATCATTTTTGCAGCCGTTAATTAAGTAAACGCCAATAAGATATTGCAAGAGCTTATCAAGAAACGGATAAAAATGCTTTGCAGCAACAGACCTATGTTTCCCGCGATCAATATATTCAAGCCGTTAAAAATGCTGCGATATCGCGTAAATAATCTAAACTTACCATAGAAGATGAAACGCTCGTTGAATCAAGCACGAAAAGACCCTCTATAGATACGCCTGCTTATTCAAAAACAAACGATAAATCATTTGCTGGTAAAGACAATAACATCGTTGAAGGTACGTCTAATTTGCTTAACATGATTATAGGGGTTTTTTGCTATTGGTAATGTTTTAGTGAAAGTCGGTGTGTTGGCATAAAATTTTGGTGTTTGTTTTCATATAAAACTAGCTGCTGAAAATTCATTAAGAGAAGATTTGATCAAAGTAACGCCTAAAGCTATTGCGTTATGGGGAATTCTTGTCTTAGATAGGTTGCTACTGCTTCTGATGGCATTTTCTTTGTTAAAGAGTGCTTCAAATAATGATGAAGCGTAGCTAGTCTAAAGATTGTTTGATTAACTGAATTTTATCTTTCTTAGTCAGTTTTTTAATTTCAACTTCACGTTTGCTTGCACTGCTGCGAGTATGGCCGGTTTCTTGAAATATCACTTTAATCGGCGTTCGGCTGTTAAAGAACTTTGCTCCTTGTCCATTCATATGTTGTTTGAAACGCCGCTCAACATCTGTAGATATCCCTGTGTAATAGGACTGATCATTGTTTTCAATTATATATACTGACCAATTCATAACAAAAATTAAACATTATGGTGAACAGGATGTAACCAATAATATTGTAGCTGTTAATTGCGCCTCATATTGTCTTACTTTGCAGGATGTTTCTCAATCCAACGTTTTCGCTAAATCCCTGCTAAGCAGCTGTTGAATGAATATTGAACAAAAATGCTGCTGTTTTCAATGACTAGACCTTGAAAATCAAAAGAATATCTCAATATTAGAAGTATTGAATTAGTTTGAGGGTATATGCAAATGGATGTTAATCAATTATTGTTCTTCGAAAAACACGAAAGCACTAACTTATATTGCACCGTAATGAATGAGTTAGGCCAAGTATTTTATTGTGAAGCTGATGAAGAAAAGCAGCCTGATGGAAAATGGAAACTTGTTAACCTTGATATTCAAGCCATGAGCGTATTGCACTAAGCAAGAAAATGAAAAAACAATTGTTGTAGGCATCACGATTTCTCTATTTGTAATCGCGATATACCTTTTTTGAAACAGGTTAGAAGGACCCTGAAGTCACTGCGAATGAGCCACCTGTGGGCATTATAAGAAAATAATTGGAATTGTAGTATGGAACTTGAAGAATTTTTGAGTCTAGTTGAAAGTTCGCCTAATAGTATTGAATTTAATCAGACCATAAGAGTGATAGAAGCTACGTACTCTTATACACCAACAGCTTTTAAGAATGGTGACCTTTGTAATCAAGCGGGCGAGAATGAAGGCTCATGCAAAATATTTGCATTTGCGAATCTCCATCATTTAGATAAAGACCAAGCCCTCGCATGTTTTGGAAGATTTTATCGCGAAGATGTACTCAATAATCTCAATGCTGATAACCATCTAAATATTCGCAATTTTATGAAAATGGGTTGGGCAGGAATTGAATTTGAAACTAGTGCATTAAAGCCAGTTTGATTTGCAATTAAACTGAATTGTTAATATGCGTAAATATTCAGAAGCCTGCGAGCAAAACAAAGACCCTATTCTGTCTGTTTTTCGTCCTCTATTAAAAGACAATAATAATGTTTTAGAAATCGGTAGTGGGACAGGGCAGCATGCAGTATATTTTTCAAGACATCTTCCGCATGTAACTTGGCAACCTAGTGACCTGGTAGAAAACCTATCTAGCATTCAAGCCTGGATAGAGGAGGAGCAGCTTTCAAATATAAAACCGCCTATTGAGCTAGATGCTCGTAGTCATCCATGGCCCATTACGGTGGCCGATGTGATATTCAGCGCCAATACTTTGCATATCATGTCTTGGGAAATGGTTGAGCATTTCTTTAAAGGAGTCGGCGAGGTTCTAAGTGATCGTGGCATATTATTCATATACGGCCCGTTCTCATATCAGGGTAAGCATACAAGCCAAAGCAATGAAAATTTCGATCGGTATCTAAAACAACATGACCCGTCAAGTGGGGTCAGGGATTTTGTCGAGGTTAATAGCTTGGCAGAAGCACAAGATCTTGAATTGATAGAAGATTATGCAATGCCGGTTAATAACAGAAGTTTAGTGTGGCAAAAACGTTAAATTTGAGAATGACTGCTCATCACTATTGGTCCACCGTTGATCGCGAATGCCTAAATGTGATGTAGTTCACATAAGATAATTAACTCCATCAGAGAGCTATTAAATAAGTTAAGACTAAAAATACGGAGTTGGAAATGGAAGCATTTTTAATAATTGCACTACAATTTGTAGTAGTAGGAGTGACCCTGGTAGGTATGTGGCGTTTGCTAAAAGAACGAGATTATTTTCATGATTCACAAGTTCGACGTCATCATTAATATTTAGGAGCATTCGAGATGCGTGAATTGGCCCGGCTTCATGCCGGGCTTTTTTATGAATGAGTGAATATAACTTACAGAATCACTATTGTATCCGTTAATTAATTAAGAAGGTTTTGCGCTTCGTAGTGGCGTGTTCTTAACAGGTGCAATATGAAATGTTAAGTTGTGATCACTTGCAAAGTACATCATTTCGCATTCAGCAAGTGCTGAGATCGTTGTTGAGGGATTTACCCCTAGTGAGCTTGGCATTATCGAGCCATCGATAACATAATGTTGTATTTATTTTCTAAATAATATTATTTAGTGAAGTGTATATAGTAATTCATGAAATACGAAAGGGAGCAGTGTATTAGTTAAGTGGTAAGCTTATAGCTGATAAAATGCAATTTTCTAGATTTTCAAAATTGAGTCATAATTGGAGGCACAGTTATGTCAAATGAGGTGGTAATTTTAGCAATTCATGGTATGGGTGATACACTTCCCTCTTTTGCAGACAAGTTTCAAAATAAGCTTGCAAGAAAATTAGGTAGTAACTGGGTAAATGTTTATTTCGATACCATTTATTATGCCAACGTATTCCAGGACAACCAGGCAAGGGTCTTTAATCGGATCAAGGCTAATGATGAAATTGATTGGATTGCATTGAGAAAGTTTTTGATGTTTGGGTTTTCTGATGCCGCCGGCTTTGAGCGAAAATGCAATGAGCAAGGCAGTCCCTATGAGCAAGTACAAGATATAATTTTAGATTCATTAGATCGTGCCTATGATGCGGTTGGAGGAGCTGCAAATATTGTACTCATTGCGCAATCATTAGGTTGTCATGTGATCTCTAATTTCATATGGGATGCGCAGTCTAAAGATCCGAAATATGGTGCTTGGAGTAATGGAGGGTTTGAAGATTCGCCACCAGGTTCAGATTTGGATAAGTTTCGGCGCCTTAAGGGGTTAAAGTATCTTTACTTTACTGGCTGTAATATTCCAATTTTTGTTGCAGGTTTATCGCAAAATAAAATTAAAGCCATCGCCTCAACGAGTAAAGGCTACCATTTTAAATGGAAAAATTTCTATGATCCTGATGACCCATTGGGTTGGCCGCTTAAAAATTTAACAGTGAAGAGTGAGAAGCAAAGTTATAAGTTCGAGGTGAATGAAGATAATGCGATCAATACTGGCAGTCTGATTCGGAGTTGGAATCCACTGAGTCACACTGCATATTGGTCTGACAACGATGTATTAAATCCGCTGGCAGATGATGTCGAGGCTTTGATCGCTTAAGTTAAAAAATAGAAGCTAAGGTAGCTACTTAAGCAGCTCTGTCGCAACTTGTTTGCGAAAGTTATAGGGTATTTTCTGATTAATCATCAGGGCGAATGAAGACCAATGCTCGCTATGGTTCAAATAACCCGTATAAGTGCTAACACGTTTAAGCGTGCCTGACTTAGCGAGGATCTGTGAATTTTGCATTGGCATAAGGTGTTTGTAAGGCTTGAAACTGTTTAACACATCTATTAGTTGTTGCGCACTAAGTCGATTTTGTGTGGAGAGGCCTGCGCCTTCTACGAGTACGTAATGTTCCCACTCAAAGTGTTGTTGGATGTAATTTGCAAACACTGAGTAGGATTTATCCATCGTTGCAGGTGCATGATGCACTTCAGCGCCCAATAGCAAGTAAAGTTGGTTTGCAATAAAGTTATTGGAAAATTCCAGCATGGAAAGGATAATTTGCTCTAGAGTGCGACTGTTCAGGTGCGTGAATAAACGTTGCGCATTGTTAGGAAGAGGGCCGTTTATGAAGTTATCATTTATTAACATGCCAGACTGATTCAATTTGGCTTTTAGTAACTCAGCAAAGTATTTTGGCCCAAGCTCTGCTCTGCCTAAGTTGATGCGATGTGTGCCTATGGGTAGACCTTGAGATAGAGTGTGAGCGATAGAGGTTAACGGGGTTTGAGATTCGCCACTGCTTATCGAGTTTTGGTGGATGCGTACATTAATCGTATTAAAATTAGCTGCGAGCGCACTAACGGATGTATCATAGGGGTTAAACGACTCTCCTTGTCCATCGATTACGATCATTTCTTTAAAATAACTTGCATCCACGCCAATGCCGTCAAACTTTGTTATGTCGGCCTGCTTTAATTTCGCAACAATTATATCCAATTCTTCGGAGACTAAATAAGGATCTCCATAGCCTTTCACCCATAAGTAATTGGTAGATAAATCTAGATAGAAATCAGTTGTGAATCTGTGATCTTTACTCCAATGATTGAGTGCAATGAGTGCAGTAAGTACTTTAACCGTGGAAGCAGGGATGAATAACTGATCGATGTTCTTAGCATGTAAAATTTGGTTCTGTGCATCTACCACTAACAAAGAAGCATCTGGTAGCGATTGAAGAGTTTCTAGAGGACTGGCAGCCCAATTTGGGGAACAACTAATAAGTAATGCGCAGCTAAAAATGATAGTGTGAAGAGAAGATGTAGCACGCATTAAACTATTTCGAACTAAAGGACTACCTCGAAGCCTTCAAATTCAGGTTTGCCTAAATAAACGGGTTTGGCAGTCCCTGCATTGGCATGTGCTTTGCGAAATGCATCAGATTTTGTCCAAGCTTCAAAAGCTTGTCTTGATTCCCAAATAGAATGCGAGGCAAACAAACTAAATTCATCTGTGGTGGGACCACTCAAGAGATGAAATTCCTTAAAACCTGGTACTTCGTCTAAAAAAGTTTCTCGATTTTTCCAGATTTCAAGAAATTCATTTTCACAACCTGGAATGATTTTAAAACGATTCATTGCAATGAACATGAGCACCTCTCTTGCTTTAATTCTCGTAGTACTTTTAAAATTATATGAGATATACAGGTAACTGTTTTAGAGTGTAACAGGTACTATAGTATCCCAACCAAATAATTGATCTAGATATGCTCTTTAGCTAAGCGATATCCTTGCATAGCTTATACTTATTTACTGCTACTTAGTTATCGGTAGCTACCATAATACTGGAAGCCTTTATCACTGCATAAGCATCTTTTCCCGGAGATAGCTTCAAGTTTGTGGCTGATGCGTTGGTAATTATTGATACAACTTGCATCCCGCCTTCCAGTTCAAGAGTAATCTCCGCATTAACTGCTCCAGGGGTAACTTTTATTACTTTACTTTTTAGTAGATTTCGCGCACTTAATTTCATGATTTTTTCCTCTTAGTTTAGATTCAGAATAACCATTTTTAATGGTAGTAAAGTGTAAAATGTGCTCTGTATTAGATGTTTGATTGCAATCAAATATTATAAAAATTACTAAGATGGTTAATTAAGCATTAAATATGGCACGCTAACGAATTGCCGCTCAGAGCTTGAATACAGCTTAATTCGATAAAGCTTCCATGCCGTGCTTGTATGTGGCTTGCACATGCCATAACGAAATGGAGTGTTTAAGCTAGGTATAAAAAAGCGCAAATCCATAAACCAAACACAGACTTCATTAGCAGATTTGTCAACACTATAAACTGCAGGGAGTAAGGCAAATTTACGGAATAGTGAAAAATTGGGCTGTTTCCACACCTCTCTTGCATCTGTCTCATGTCCAAATCGTGGGTAATAGTTCCATGTGAGATGTTGTTTGGGGCAATAAAACTTGCGAATCTCAAAAATATTTGCATTGCCATTTGATGGCGTAGCACATGGTTTGCGTTTAACTAAGTTCACCAAAGCAAGCCAATGTCCTTCATCATCACTGATGACCAACTTCCAATTAAATGGGGAAAATGGTTGCGGTAAGGCGATAGCGTGGGCATATTCCCAGCCTTGTGTGCGGGCATGATTACGTGCTATTTCTACGGCTTGCTGATGCAATGCAGCTAACATAGCAATGTAAAGCGCGAGAACGCCTACCCCTGCAACAGCAGCCCAGCGTGCACGAAAATACACTGCAAACAACAGTGCCAGTAACACTATTGCAGTTAGCAGCGGATCGATAACGAAGGCGTATTGCAAACTGACACGATAGTCAGTTATGGGTGAAAAAATTTGTGTATCCCAACTTGTGATCATATCTAAAAGAATATGACTAAATATGACTGCTGCACTGAGAAATACAAAACTCTTCCATTGCTTAAGACGTCGCAGGACAAACGCCATTGTTAGGCCCAATAACAAGGCCCACAAAGGCAGCATTACAAGAGAATGTGTTATACCGCGATGCCAATAGGTAATGAAGACAAGGGGGTTGATTAACGCGGTTAAGTAATCAATATCGGGAAAAGCCGCAACTATGGCTCCACATAACACCCTTGTACCCATTGGTGTCGAGTTTTGAGCATTTTTCTGTGATCCCAATGCATGTGCAACCAACGCACCAGCTAGTGTATGCGTAATGGTATCCATGCTTAGTTTACTTTAGCTAATTAGGCGGCAGATTTGAGTGGTTTCCTTGCCGTAGTTAAACATTTATTTAACTTATGGCAGCATTTTTCAATGCGACTTAGTTTGCGCTTAAGAAAACTGCGCGTGCGCTTTTGTTTGGTTGAACTATCTTGTAGCCAATATAAAAAGGCGCATAAATAAATTGAGGTCAAACCGATTTCTTCGGCAATTCGTTTTTTATATTGGGCTTTAAGTCCAGCAAGCTCTTGTATCCATTGTACCGTACGGCTAATACGCAATAGAGCCTGAAACTGTAAATGTATATGCAATGGCTCAAGTTTGTACCATAACATTTCACGCGTAATAGTTTTGTGTTTTGCAAGGGCATCTAGCCAGGTGAAAATTATCATATGTAGACGATCCGCGAGGCTCATTTCTGCAAGCTCTTCACGAGGTAGCTGTAACATGGTTTGATCGGCGCGATCAAACCATGCTTCAACCAAATCATCTTTTTGACGAAAATGTTGTTGAACTTCAAATAAAGAGATATCTAGGTCTGCTGCAATATCACTTAGACGTAGCTCTTCCCATGAGCGCTCTTCTGCAAGCTTAAGCGCAGAACCTAAAATACGTTGCTTGATATCTGCTCGCGTAACCATCGTATACCTCACAGATGGGGTGTACCCTAACGATACAAAATTTTGCAGCTAAAATAAATGAAATAAAAACAAAGGTTAATTAGTAAAGATGCATAAACTAAGCGGTTGAAAAGATATAGCACAGTCTAGCAGGTATAGGGAGACTCGTTTTAACGCGAATCTGTCTATTTTTTACTGACCGTTTATCTTCGCAAAATTAGCCGCTAAATACTTACAAAGTCTAACGGTGCTTATTTTTACTATTATCGAGTACTGGATCGCACCTATTTCGCATTTAACAATCGTGCTGAACGAGCGTAATCTTTGGCTTTTACCCAAATCATCATACCGTAGCGTTTTTTTCCTGCCGTAACACCACTGGTCGCGGTGACGTTGATATTTGCTTTTGAAAGCTTGTCCAGTACCTTGCATGCGGCTCCAACGCGGTCGTCTCCTTGCACCAGAAATCCTTTTTTAGCCTTACTTAAACGCCATCCATTTTTCTTTGCAACGCGACGGATACCCTTCAAATCATCAGATATTAAATCGATTTGTGCCTTACCTTTTCCGACAGGAAACCCAGTAAAAGCTGATAGATTGATACCTTCGTCTTGCAGTGCATTTAAGATATTTGAGGCGTGTCCCGCTCTAGTTGGAACCATTGCATAGCAATAGTTAACTTTTTGAACTCTGTTTGCCATAAGTCACCCCCTTTGAAAAGCCCAAAAAAAGTGTCTGTGCTTTGACTAATTTGTCAAATTATTCCCAACACATTACGATTTCTTATTCTAACTCAAAGTAAGGGGTTGGCGTATAAAAAACAGCTATAATTCACTAAATGCATTCATATAAATTTCATATGTGAAACAGGGTTCTTATGATGCATAAAGTCATGTGGTTTCTAACACCTCTGCATCCCAACTGAAGTGATCATCCGTGAATGCTTTTATGCAAAATAACACACTTGCTATCATTCCCCAGATGAGTCCTGCCACTACACCGGCGTCTAATAAGCCACGCCAAGGTTGAGGGACAAAGCGAAATGACAGGATAAAAACAATTATCATAGTAGTTAACGTAAATGTGGCTATGACGCGTTTTTTAGGTGCATGAAAGTAGCTCATGCAAAATAGTGGCGCTAAGAGTAGTTGAATGACTGAAGCATTGCGTAACAAATACTTAGTTCGTACAGCAAAGCGAGGTGAAAAACTTTTTTGAAATCCTTTGTAGCCTTCGCTATATGCCATAAAAACAAAAAATATAATAAATACTAGCCAATGTAACCAATTTAATGGCATTTGAAATGCTTCAATACTATGTGTACCGAGTCGCCATACGGCGAAACCGAGTAGTAGTAACAAACCAATAAATCCCCAGGCTGCGGCGAATATTCCGATTACGGTTATGGGCTTTTCATTCATTTAAGGTGCCTTGAGGTTGATCATGCTACCTTAATGAATTAATGGCAGGCTTCTTTTAGTATGGGAAGTAAGCAATCTTTATATGGCCAAACAATGCCTAATTCTGCTTCAAATTCTGTTTCTTCTTGTCGATCTCGGCCGGAGTAGATGCCCACAAAATCTAGTTTTTCGTGAGTGAAGCCATTTATTTTTGCTTTTTGCTGTGTAGCAGTGACTTGTTTTAGCACAACAGGTGATCCGGAGTAACCTTTTTTGGTTTTTCCATCTATATAAAATCGTGGCTCAGAATTAAATACCATCGGTTCAGAGGCAATGATACCTGATTTATAGATGGGAAATTTGTTCGGTGTGGTCGAGGCCTCAAGCGGATAGCCTGTAACAAATGCTTGGTCCATTACATTGAGAACTACATTCTTTTCTAATTCAGAATCAATATCTACGCAAAAGATGTTATAGCCATTTAGCTTATCTGAATTTACATTGATGGCGACAACATCTACCTTGCTGCCGTACTGTGGATGTTCTTGCCAGTTAGGTTGGTTATTCTCATCAAACAAATCAATCGTAAGTTCATAGGGTTGATGAGTAGCATGATCTTGTTTCGCGTGGCCATGAATGATGAGTTCACCTGGCAGTGCGCAAGTTTTTGTGTCTACTGGTTTGTTTGTTTCAAAATTTCTGCCTGAAACTACATGCCAGTTGGTGACAAAAAAAATTTGATTTTTAAAATTGCACCAAAAGCCTGTAGCGCTGCTCAACTTGGCTTTTGTTTTTTGTGCAAATACATCAATTTTTGCAACTCTTAAAGAATGCTCATGGACTCTTGACATGCGTATTAGAAAGCTTAGTTAGTAATGCTATAGGGTAGCAATATATTCGAGTATGACGCGTGTTGCTTTTTATTTTGCAGCAGCACGTTCCTTAGCTTCTTTGATGACATCTTCCGCGACATTCTTAGGGCAAGGTAAGTAATGTGAAAATTCCATAGAGAATTGTCCTCGACCGGAAGTCATAGTGCGTAGGTCACCAATGTAGCCAAACATTTCTGATAAAGGCACATCAGCCTTAACGCGCGTACCTGTAGCACCCGCATCTTGCGATTTAATCATGCCGCGACGTCGATTAAGATCACCAATTACATCACCTACATGATCTTCAGGTGTGAAAACATCGACTTTCATGATGGGTTCTAAAATTTGCGGTGCAGCTTTAGGTACAGATTGTCTGTAGCCTGCTTTTGCTGCTAGCTCAAATGCGATAGCAGACGAGTCCACTGCGTGGTAAGCGCCATCTAGTAAGGTTACCTTCACGTCCAGACATGGATAGCCTGCTAATACGCCGATATCCATCATTGCACGAAAGCCTTTCTCAACCGCCGGCCAAAACTCACGGGGTACGTTACCGCCCGTAACTTTAGATTCAAACTGGTATCCAGTACCGGCTTCAGCGGGCTCAAGCACATAATCAATTTTTCCAAATTGACCTGCACCACCAGATTGTTTCTTATGGGTATAACTATCTTCAATACGCTTTGTAATGGTTTCACGATAAGCTACTTGTGGAGCACCTGCGATAACTTCAACATCATGTGTACGCTTGAGGATATCGATTTTAATATCCAGGTGTAGTTCGCCCATGCCTTTAAGAATGGTCTCACCGCTATCTTCGTCAGTTGCGACATGAAAAGAGGGGTCTTCTGCAATCATCTTTCTGAGTGCAATGCCCATTTTCTCAGAGCCACCTTTGTCTTTAGGTGAAATCGCCATGGATATTACAGGGTCTGGGAATACCATAGGTTCTAGGGTTGCTGGGAAGTTTGGATCACAAAGAGTATGTCCAGTTTTCACATTCTTCATGCCTAATACCGCAACAATGTCACCGGCTTGTGCAGAATCGCGTTCTTCACGCGAATCAGCATGCATTTCAACAATGCGACCAATGCGCTCGGTTTTGCCAGTAAAGGTGTTAAGCACATTTGTGCCTTTTTCCAATTTGCCAGAATAAATACGAATAAAAGTAAGGGCACCATAGCGATCATCCATAATTTTAAACGCTAAGGCGCGTAATGGCTTGCTTGCATCTACTTCTGCAAATTTGCCAGTGGGATTGCCTTCTAAGTCAACCTCAGGTTGTGGTTTAATTTCTGTAGGGTTAGGCAGGTAATCTACTACTGCATTTAAAATTAGCTGTATGCCTTTGTTTTTAAATGCAGAGCCGCAATATGTTGGGAAAAAGTCCAAATCAATCGTGCCTTTGCGAATACAGGATTTAAGGGTATCAATATCGGGCTGTTCGCCGTCTAAATATTTTTCCATGGCTTCATCGTCATGCTCGAGCGCCATTTCCACCATTTCTTCGCGGAACTGTTCTACTTTGTCTGCCATGTCTGCAGGGACATCTTCAATTTTGTAATTCACTGGGTCATCAGATCCATCCCATACCCATGCCTTTCTAGTCATGAGATCTACAACACCTATGAAATCATCTTCTGTTCCAATAGGTAGGGTCATCACTAAAGGCTTCGCCGCTAAAACATTTTTAATTTGATCCACGACGCGATAAAAATCAGCGCCTAAACGATCTAGCTTGTTGACGAAAATAATGCGCGCAATTTTGGACTCATTTGCATAGCGCCAGTTGGTTTCAGATTGGGGTTCTACACCGCCCGAGCCGCAGAAAATCCCGATGCCACCATCTAGTACTTTTAATGAGCGATATACCTCAATGGTGAAGTCCACGTGTCCAGGTGTGTCAATAATATTGAGGCGATGGTCTTTCCAGGTGGTGCTGGTTGCCGCAGATTGAATGGTAATGCCGCGCTCCCGTTCTTGATCCATGAAGTCAGTCGTGGCTTCGCCGTCATGAACTTCACCTATTTTGTGAATTTTGCCGGTAAGGCTAAGAATGCGTTCAGTAGTAGTGGTCTTGCCTGCATCCACGTGTGCGAAAATGCCAATATTTCTGTAGTTCGTTAGGTCGCTCATATCTTTAGTCTTTATGTAATGTATTCAATATGTTCTGGACGCTATGTAAGGCGTCTTAACAGGGGTCGCAAGTCTACTTCATTGTGGGGTATAAGGAACCCTTAAATGTGTCCACTTATCACCAAACTTGCTTTAGGAACCCGCAAAGGTCGCGAATTCTGTCCTATCTTAATAAGCGCTTCAATAGGGCGTAGGGGGTAAGTACTTTAAGGGTTATATTCTGACTGCTACCATGAGTCGAAGCCAATAATAAATCGATCGCAAGGAATGGCTCAAAAACAACGAATATGTTTGTAAGGCGCCTTCCTACACTGAAGGGAGGAAGATTCCACACGGCCTATGCAATCGTTGAGAAATACCCAATGTCATCCGGGTCTTTGGTATTCGCCGATGATGCTTCAGGAACCAGGGATCGGGCACTTTTTCACTGCTTGGTTTGGAAGCCAGGTGGAGTATTCTTTAACCAAATAAGTGCTATTTGTGCATTGGGAAAGCCTTGCCCTGCTACAGGTTCACTCAATACAGCTGTAAATATTCCAGTTTTAGCTAATTTATTAAAGGTTTGCATTATCGAATCAGCAGTAGCGTTTTTTTGCTGATTACAGCAGCCACGCATTGCATCGTTAAGTCTTAGTTTCATTTCCGCATAGAGTCTATTGTTGACGATTAGAAAATAAGCTGCACCTCCCCAAGCATTGCATCGCATGCGAAGATAATGGAAGTGACTTGGGCTGACTTATTTATAGCTGGAATTGAATATAACGGTAATGAATACCGAGGTTTCCTTGCAGTTTATTGCGAGGGCCTTGCCTGCTCACTATGTGCAATATGGTAGCATTATATTAATTTCAATCTTTAATGTAACGCAGTATGGCAAAGCCAACCTTAGATAATTCTCATCCAATCATGCGCTCTATTCAGTTTATTGAGCGAGCGGGCCTGATATTAATCACCTTAGCGACCATCATTGCAATTGGTCAAGAACTGCGTGCAATTTTCATACAAGGTAGGGTCGAACTCAGTGACATCCTATTGTTGTTTATCTACTTGGAAATTCTCACCATGGTGGCGTTGTATTTTACCAGTGGCAAACTTCCTGTTCGCTACCCTATTTATATTTCTATCGTCACCATCACAAGATATATCATGCTCGGTATGAAAGAATTAGATGCGAATGATATAATTTATCTTACCATCGCCATTCTATTGCTAACTCTATCTTCTGTCGTACTGAGATATGGGCATGCGAAATTGCCCTATCAAGATGATGATGATCAGACGGATTAGCAAAAGCACTTTATGAGTGTGCAGCTAGAAGAAAATAACGTTTGGTATATCTAAGATGTCGAATGGCCGCTACTGGCCGAAAGTAGACATGCCTTGGAGATTGTTTTAATTTCACAAACGCTTTTCTTCTATTTGCTTTGCAGATGTGATGCTAGTGTCTAAGTCTTTTAGAATTCCATTCTCAATATTATAAATCCATCCATGTACGGAAAGCTCTATGCCATTTTTCCATGCATTTTGAATAATATTGGTATTGCAGACATTGGTTACCTGTTCAATGACATTAAGTTCGCATAAGCGATTGAATTTTTCATCGCCTTCTAGGTTATTAAGCTTATCCGCATAAAACCGGCCTACGTCCTTAATATGTCGTAACCAGTTGTCGATGAGGCCGTGTTCATGATCATCCATTGCTGCTTGAATGCCACTGCACCCATAGTGCCCGCATACGATGATGTGTTTTATTTTTAAAACATCCACCGCAAATTGAATAACGGAAAGACAATTTAAGTCGGTATGAACGACCACATTTGCAATATTGCGATGTACAAAGATCTCGCCAGGAGGAAGATCGATGATTTGGTTTGCGGGTACGCGGCTATCAGAGCAGCCGATCCATAAGTACTCTGGGGACTGCTGTTTGGATAGCGAAGAGAAAAACTCAGGGTCTTCCTCCGTTATCGTATTTGCCCAGTTTAAGTTATTTTCTAAAAGGTGCTGTAATGAGTTCAAAATTCTTGATTACGCGTTAATGCTAGTCTGCTATTCCAATTTGTAATGCACAAAATTTAAATTCTGGAATTTTTGCAAATGGATCCAGTGCATCAATGGTAAGCAAGTTTGCTGCGGCTTCGTTGTAGCAGAAAGGCATAAACACTTGACCTAAACTTAGGCCATCGTCATCGCGAGCAAAACATTCAATGTGGCCACGACGCGAGGCAAGTCGAATTCGATCGCCAGCTTGTGCACCAATCTTTTTCAAATCATCGGGATGTAAACTTGCGACGGGTACGGGTTCGATCGCATCTAACATGGCAGCTCTTCGAGTCATAGAGCCTGTGTGCCAGTGTTCAAGTTGTCTACCGGTGATGAGTACATACGGATATTCATCATCTGGCAATTCTGCTGCGTTGGTGAGTTTTGCAGGTACAAATTTACCTAAGCCATTTTCAGTTGGGAAGCTATCGATGAAGATGATACTTTCACCTGGGTCACCTTCATTTTCACAAGGGTAGGTGACGGAGTCCTCCTCTTCTAAGCGACTCCAGGCTAAACCCCCGATGCTGTCCATGCCTTGTTGCATTTCTTTGTATACGTCCGAAGTATGCTGATAATCCCAATGGCTTAAGCCCATGCGTTTGCCAAGTTCTTGTATGATCCACAAGTCTTGTTTGGCTTCACCTGGTGGGTTGAACGCTTGTCGGCCAAGTTGCACACGACGATCCGTGTTAGTAAAGGTGCCGGTTTTTTCTGGAAAGGCTGAGGCAGGTAAAATAACATCCGCAAACCACGCAGTTTCGGTCATGAAGATATCTTGTACGACTAAATGTTTGAGAGTAGCTAGCGCTTTGCGCGCATGATTTAAGTTCGGATCTGACATGGCTGGGTTTTCACCCATGATGTACATGCCATGTAAGTTGCCAGCAGTAATGGCATCCATAATTTCTACAACGGTTAAACCTGGTTTGTCATCCAGTGACGAATCCCAAAGTTTTTCAAAGCGCATGTGTGCTTCTTTATTATCTACACGTTGATAATCTGGAAATACCATCGGAATTAAACCTACATCCGATGCGCCTTGAACATTATTTTGCCCGCGTAGCGGATGTAGTCCGGTTCCAGGTCGACCGATTTGGCCCGTCATCATGGAAAGTGCAATTAAACAACGAGCATTGTCGGTGCCATGAATGTGTTGAGAAATCCCCATGCCCCAAAAAATAATTGAGCTTTTAGAGCTTGCATACACTCTTGCCACTTCATGCAAAGTATCAGCAGGGATGCCGCATATTTTTTCCATTTGCTCGGGCGAATAATCTTGCAAATGTTTTGCTAATTCTAAATAGCCTTCAGTGCGGGTTTTTATGAATTCTTCATCCACTAAATTCTGTTTGATGATGGAATGCATAATTGCATTCAACATTGCTACATCTGTGTCAGGTTTGAATTGCAAAAAATATTTTGCATGACGCGCTAATTCTGTGCGTCGTGGGTCTATAACAATTAAGGTTTTTCCATTGCGCGTGGCATTCTTCATAAACGTCGCGGCAACAGGATGGTTTTCAGTAGGATTCGCACCAATAACTAAGATCACTTCGGCTTCTGCAACATCTTCTACTTGGTTCGATACTGCGCCAGAACCGATGCCTTCTAATAAGGCTACGACAGAAGAGGCATGGCATAAGCGAGTGCAATGGTCAACGTTGTTGGTTTTAAAGCCGGTGCGAATGAGCTTCTGAAATAAATACGCTTCTTCATTAGAACCTTTGGCCGAACCAAAGCCTGCCAAGGAATTGGGTCCGTTTTCATTACGAATATTGACTAAACCTTTGGCTGCCAGATCCAATGCTTCATCCCAAGTGGCTTCACGGAAATACTGATTTACATCTGCACCATGTAAAGATTCAATATCGGTAATTTTAGGTGCGTCTGGTTTGCGAATCAGGGGTTTGGTGAGTCGCGCTTTGTTATGTACATAGTCGAATCCATAGCGGCCTTTCACACATAAGCGACTTTTATTTGCGGGTCCATCACGACCTTCAACATAAATAATTTTATCTTCTTTGATGTTAAAAGTAAGTAAACAAC
>JAPUHH010000096.1 GCA_027297825.1 Gammaproteobacteria bacterium | reverse complement strand
GTGCGACTCCTGCGACACGTTCAAATCGAGTTTGTACAACTTCTTCTACAAAATCGCGGTAGGTTTCAATGTCGCGCGTATTATCTTTGTTGGGTTTTATGACAAACCAGGCAATAGGACGCCCACGCCCACCCGCTGTTTTTATAAAAGGTTCGTTTGCATCTTCAGGATAGTTGCGCACTTGATTGAGGCGATTAATGACTTCGATTAATGCGCGATTTAAATCGTAATCGACTGCAAAGGTAATGGTAATCTTTCCGCTACCACTTTTGGCCTCGGAAAGTAATTCCTTCATCCCCGGTAAGCCACGTAATTGTTTTTCTTGGGGTTCGATTATCTCTGATTCAACTTCTTTGGGTGCTGCGGCACGCCAAGCTGTCGTGATCACAATTTGAGGGCGTTCAACTTCGGGGGTAAGTTGAATGGGAAGATGAGTTAAAGCAATACTTCCAAATATGGCTACCAGCAAACAACCCGCTAAGGTAGCAACCGGATTTCTCAGTGCAAGTTTAATAAAGTTCATGAACCCGCTTGCAGCGGTTTAATAGTAACGGTTGTACCTGGGCGCAGGTTTTCGCCGCCACGCGTTACAACTCGATCATCCGGTTGAATGTCGCCTATCACTTCAATGTTATTAATTTCTGCAATACCAGTTTTTACACTAATTTTCTCCGCCATCGATTGTTCATTGATACGGAACACGTAAATCCCTTCTCGGCGTAGTACCAAGGCATCACGAGGTACAAGCACCGCTTCACGCGCATGTGAGGTTGGAATGGCGACGCGTAATAAATTACCTGCCTTCAACGTAGGGTCAGATATGGATATACGTAACTCATATAAACGTGATACATCACCTCCTACAGGAACCAGCGCACGCACTTTGCCTTTACCTGTAGATCTTCCATATGCGTAAGTTAATGGCGTGCCTATCGTCACAAACTGCAATGTGCTTGCAGGGATGTATGATTGTATTTCTAAATTATTGGTACTGACCAGCCGTACAACAATTGCACCGTCGTTAGCCCATTCACCTGTTTGCAACAATCGCTCTGATACCACGCCATCAAAAGGTGCGAGAATATTGGTTCGATTTTTTCGTTCTTTGGCCTGAGCTAAGCGCGCTTTTGAAGATGCGATATTACTACGTGCGACAATCTGATCTGAAATAGCTTGGTCAAGTTGACTGCGTGCAACATTGTTGCTTGCTAATAGCTTTTTAAAGCGCTCAACTTCTTTTGAATGAAAAGTGAATTTGGCTTTTTCACTTTGAATGATCGCTTGTTCCTCTATGACTTGTTGCTGGATAAATACAGCATCTAACTTGGCAACCAGATCACCTTTGTTGAAGCGATCGCCTACTTCTGCAACCCAAGTTAAGCGCCCAGCAAGTTCGCCTGCTAACTTTGCGTCATCACGGCTGATTACTGTTGCACTGTACAATGCAGTAGGCGCTATTTCCTTTTTCACTGCTTGTTCTACTACAACAAGTGTGGGAGGAGGTCCATTTTTATCTTCTGCATGTACTGCAGTGTTAAAGAAGATTGAGATAAAAGAAATTATTATAAATAAACGATTCATAAGAACGATTGTATATGAAGAGCTACTCTATTATTAGAGTAGCTTGTTTTAGATGTAGAACCTATCTCAAAAATACATCACATATGCTTATTCTGCGTTCCGAATTTTTTAGTATGTCGCTACTTTTCACGGTGTAAACACCGCGCCACGAACGCTCTACGCCTTGTTAAGCGTGCGACCTGCCATTTTGAGATAGGTTTTAATATCAATAGTAGAGTTTAGTTTAGTGAACCGCCGCAGCTGCTACCTTGTCCAGCTGTGCAGCCGTAGCAATGGTCGGCAACAATAATTTCGTTTTTTTCTAGATTTACATCCATTAATTCGGATAAGTGCGTACGAATTTGATCTTTATGTGAAACGGCAAGGCCAAGCATCTGATTAAAGTCGCAGTCATAAACATAGCCTTGCCAGTCCACACTGATTAGGGAACGACACATCACAGACTCTAGATTTTTTGCAATATAGGAATCCCGCAATAGCTGCATGTACTCTTCAAACTTTCCCTGGCTGACCAACGTGCTGCCAAACCTTTTGATCGGCATATTGGTAATGGTGAATAAGTGATCGAATGTTACGCCATGTTCCGCTAACTTGTTATGGTAGTCTTTTTCTAATGACTGTTGCGAAGGGGGTAGTTCTGCGCCCTGTGGGTTATACACCAAGGTGAGTTTTAAATACGGATGGTCTTTGCCATAGCCAAGCGAATTTAGTTTTTTCAGTGCAGATATGCTTTGTTTAAAAACTCCTTTGCCACGTTGTTTGTCGACATTTTCTTCAAGATAACAAGGTAGTGAGGCTACAATTTCTACATGATGAGCGGCTAAAAATGCTGCTAAATCCTCGTGTCCTGGTTCTTCGAGTATGGTTAAGTTGCAGCGATCAATCACATGTCGTGATTGTTTGTGTGCCTCTCTTACCAGGCTTCTAAATTGTGGGTGTAACTCAGGTGCGCCACCTGTGATGTCAAGGTTCTGAATGTCTTGCGTTTGTAGGTATTTAGTAACCGTATCTATGAATTCTGCCGACATCATTTCGGTTCGATTGGGTCCGGCATTAACATGACAATGTACGCAAGACTGATTGCATTTGTAGCCAAGATTGACTTGCAGAGTTTCAATTTTACTGCGATAAATTTTTGGGAAATCAGTTTTTTTTAGTAAATGAATTGTTTCGTGCATAGTGGGTCTGTGTGGAGGCTAATAAATTATTATTAATAAAAATTAAATTATTTTATTTGCGTAGAAAGTCATGGTACTTCTTTGCCCAATGTAACAATTTTTCTGGCGCGTGTGATTTTTTCCATTCGCCGGCTGCATATTTGTTGGCTTCGGATAAGGTTGGATAAATATGAATAGTGCCCAGAATTTTATTTAAACCTAGTCCATGCTTCATTGCGGAAACATACTCTGTAATTAAATCACCCGCATGATCGCCAACGATCGTTACACCTAATATTATATCTTTTCCTGGGCGTGTGAGGATTTTTACGATTCCATGCGCTTCCTCATCGGTGATGGCGCGATCCAAATCGGCAATATCATAGCGCGTTACTTCAACTTCAATATTTTGTTGGTGTGCATCCTCTTCATTTAGACCTACGCGGGCAACCTCAGGTTCCGTAAAGGTACACCAAGGAATAACGGAATAATCGACACGAAATTTCTTGAAAGATCCGAATAGAGCATTAACACTGGCATACCAGGCTTGATGGGCTGCTGTATGCGTGAATTCGTAAGGACCTGCTACATCACCACAGCCATAAATATTAGGGTATTTCGTTTGTAGAAACTCATTTAATTCTAATCTGCCTGCTTGGTTGCATTTGATCTGTAAACTCTGATCCCATACTGCTTCAGTGTGAGCGCTACGCCCTACGGCAACTAATAAAACATCAAAAGGAACTTCAATGTTTACCTCATTGTGCTTGCAGATGAGTATGTTTGAGCCGTTACGCTGTATCACTTTAGTGGCCGTGTGATCCGCGAGAATTCGCACACCATCTTTGCTAAGACCTTCTGCAACCATGGCTGAGATTTCCGGATCTTCGCGTAGCATGATTCTTGGCGCCATTTCGACTTGTGTAACATGTGCGCCAAAGCGCGCAAAGCTTTGTGCTAACTCGCAACCAATGGGGCCAGCGCCCAATACCGCCATATTTTTTGGTAATTCATCTAAATTCCAAATGCTATCTGAGGTGAAATACTTAACTTTATCTAAGCCCGGAATGTTGGGCACAAAGGGTTTGGCGCCGGTAGCAAGAATGATGTTTTTGCCTGTTAAAGTTTGACCATTGATCTCTACGGTCCATGGGTCTTTTAGCTGCGCTTCTCCCTGAATGCATTCAACGCCTAATTTTGTATAGCGTTCGATCGAGTCATGCGGTTCAATTTTTGTGATTATATCACGCACACGCTGCATGATATCTTTGAAATCAAATTCAATTTCTGTAAGCTTAAAACCGTATTGATGCGCTCTTTTTACCTGGGAAATAAACTTTGCTGATCTTATTAAAGATTTTGATGGTACGCAGCCTGTATTTAAACATTCACCACCCATTTTATGTTTTTCAATCAGAGTGACCTTAGCTTTAACAGCCGCTGCAATGTATGCTGAAACTAAACCTCCAGAGCCAGCACCAATTACAATAAGGTTACGATCATACTTTTTTGGTTTTGTGAATTTTGAATATACGCGCTTGGCTTTAATTGTTTCTAAAACCTTTTTAGCTAACCAAGGGAAGATGGCTAGCAGTGTAAGTGCAGCGATAAGGCTCGGAGTGAATACCCCACTTAATGAATCAATATTGGCCAGTTGTGTGCCAACATTTACAAAGATTAATGATCCGGCAATCATGCCGACTAGGCTTACTGTAAAAAATACAATGGTCTTCATGGGGGTCAGCCCCATGACGATGTTAATTATAAAGAATGGGAAGATAGGAATTAATCGAAGTGTGAATAAATAAAAAGCACCGTCTTTCTCGATGCCTTGGTTGATGGCTTGTAACTTGTCACCAAAACGATTTTGCACGAAATCCTGAAAGATATAGCGAGAACACCAAAACGCAATGGTTGCACCAATGGTGGCTGCCAATAAAACGATGGCCACACCTAAGGGTAAGCCAAAAATCGCACCTGCTAAAAGGGATAATCCCGCAGCGCCTGGTAAAGACAGGCCTGCGACCGCAACATATACGAAGAAGAATATAAGTGCTGTCTTTAAAGGGTAGGTATGAAAGTAATCTGTGATTGCCTGTTGTTTTGACTTGATAAAAGAAAAATTAAGATATTGATGTAAATCAAAAATGAAAAAACTAGCAATTAAAACTACAATAATTAATAAGATGGTTGTTTTTTTCATTTTATTTTAATACTGGTGAATTTATGCGCTTAGCGACATGTAAGTATAATAATCAAGAGCATCTTGCAGTTGTTCGAGATGACTCTGTATTGTTACCAACAATAAACTCCAATTGGCCGATCGAACTGGGTAGCATGCTACAGGTGATCGATAGTGGTGACCAATCCTTACAATCCTTGCATGCCTTGCTAGAACAAGCTAAGCCTGAGCAGTGGCTAGCTTTATCAGAGGTGGAGTTACTTTCGCCCATACCGCGGCCACGACAAAATATTATGTGTCTAGGCTGGAATTATATAGAGCATGTTGAGGAGACGACTGGTAAAGCTTTAGAAGCACCTAAGTTACCTAAATATCCTATTGTATTTACCAAGGCCGCATCCAGCATGAACGGGCCCTATGCGGCTATACCAATAAACCTTGAAGT
>JAPUHH010000095.1 GCA_027297825.1 Gammaproteobacteria bacterium | reverse complement strand
ACGGCAGCAATAAATGAAGTGGTGGCATCCAATTTGGCAATGTCAATTCCAATATATGCGCGATTTCATGCTCGGGATTATCCCATTATTGGCACTAGCCTGGATTATTTTGATTTTCGTGGTCTTAAAATCGAAACAGGTCGTTCACTTGCAATTCTCGGGGAGTGTGTGATCGGCGCTCGAGTGGCAAATGATCTGAATTTAACAGTTGGGGATAGTCTGATTTCATCACCAGAAACTGCATTTAATATCGCAGGCGTGTATCCATTAAAAATGAAAATTGTAGGTGTACTCAAGCGTACTTACACAGCCGATGATCTTGCAGTCTTTGTTGATCTTAAAACAGCTTGGGTCATTCAAGGTCTGGGTCATGGACATGAAGACTTAGCCCAAACAGAAGACACAAGCATTATTATGGATCGAAGAGACAATAATATTGTTGCAAATGCAAAAATGATTCAGTTCACCGAGGTTACGGAGTCAAACATCGATGAATTTCATTTCCATGGGGATACTGGTAGCTACCCAATCAGTGGTGTCGTGGTTGTTCCAAAAGATATTAAGTCAGGCACGATTCTACGCGGTAGATATATTGACCAAGATTCGTCATATCAAATTGTTAATCCTAAGGATGTTATCGAAAGATTGTTAGAGAATATATTTCGTATTCGAAATATACTGAATGCAGTTATTATATTTGTAGGTACTGCAACGTTGCTAGCGATGATACTTGTTTTTGTGTTGTCATTACGTTTGCGACAGCGCGAAATTGAAACTATCTTTAATATAGGTTGCAGTCGGCTCACGATCACACGGCTGCTTGTTACAGAGGTCGTGATTATAATTTTAATAAGTACTGCAATATGTGCTTTATTGGCAATCCTTTTAAACTACTATAGTAATGATTTCGTGCGCGCTCTATTTGTTCAGCAAGTATAGAAAAGTGGGAATTAATATTAATTTCAAAACCGTAGTGACATTTATTGTTACTATCCTTTGCTCTTTAAATGTTCTAGCGGCAGAAAAAATTACAATTTATGCGACAAATTATCCTCTTCAATATTTCGCGATGCGCATTGCCGGCGAACATGCCATTGTTGAATTGCCCGTTCCACCAGATGTGGATCCTGCCTTTTGGTCGCCTAAAGCAGAAACTGTTGCGCTAATTCAAACTGCGGATTTAATTTTACTTAACGGTGCCAACTATGAAAAATGGTTGCAGAAGGTATCTTTACCTTTGCAAAAACAAGTTGATACTTCTGCGGGTTTCGGTCAAGACTTAATAAGTATTAATCATGATATAACTCATACCCATGGACTGGAGGGTGAACACTTGCACACTGGCACTGCATTCACTACCTGGCTCGATTTTTCACAAGCTGTGCAACAAGCTGAAGTAATTTTTACAAATCTTAGCCGACGCTATCCTCAGCACCAGCGAGATTTTGAAACAAACTTTAAGTGGCTTGAAATTGACTTATTGGAGTTGGATAAAGACCTAACAAATATTTCTCATAAGAAAGCTGATATAACTCTGTTGGCTTCGCATCCAGTATACCAATATATGATGCGGCGCTATGGTTTAAATATAAAGAGTGTATTGTGGGAGCCCGACGAATTCCCAAGCGAAAATGAATGGGCTGCGTTGCAAATGATAATAAATGAACATCCGGCTGTTTGGATGATATGGGAAAAGCAACCTATAGTTGCATTAGTTGAAAAGCTAGAGAGTCTGGGTGTTGGTAGTTTAGTGTTTGATCCATGTGCTAACGTTGTTAACGAAGGTGATTTTCTTGCAGTAATGAAAAAAAATGTTCGAAATATAAAGCAAGCATTTGAATAGTGTAAGATATGTTTGAATTATGCGCTATTGCTTTTTTTCTAAGGATTCTTAAGAAAATAAATTTAAAACTAATTTTGCTATTTGAACAGCGATTTGCAAAAGACATGCAGTTAGTAGAATATTTCAGAAAATATTTACCAATATAGCAGTATACAATCTGCGTTTAATCTTACTGCTTAGTGCAATTCGATTATCGCGGACATAACTAGGACTTTAGACAATATGAAACAATTAAAACAATTTTTTCTTTTAGCAGTGTTTGTCTTGTTGGCTATCTTTGCGTGTGTTTCTCATGCGGGCACTTTTGATCAGGTGCTCAAAACAGGAACTTTGAACATCGGAGTTTCACTATTTGAACCATGGGTAATAATAAATAAAGATGGAGAGTTAGACGGGTTTGAAATTCAAATAGCTAAGCAATTAGCCAAAGATATGGGGATTAAGGTTGAGTTTAAAGTGGTTGAGTGGGAAAACTTAGTTGAAAAGTTAGAGGCCAAAGAAATCGATATCATCATCGCTGGTATGGCGATTACACCGGAGCGCGCACTTCGTATAAATTTCTCCAATCCTTATGCAAGTTCTGGGATTAGTATGGCTGCATGCATTGCGCAAACTAAGAACATGGATAGTCTTGATGAACTAAACGATCCAAAAGTGTCGATTGGTGTCGTTTCTAACACCGTTTCAGAGCAACTTGCTGGGCAAGTATTTAGCAAAGCAAAAATAAAATCATTTTCAAATAGTGAGGACGCCATTAATGCTGTAATAGAAGGCGAAATCCATGCATTGGTAGCGTCATCACCCATACCACAATTTTTAGCAAAGAAACATCCGGATAAAGTCGATGTTCCTCTTAGCAAGCCGTTACTCAGTTACAAAACTGGAATGGCAGTCAACAGGGGGGAGCAGGAATTCTTAAACTATTTAAATGCATGGATCACTGCAAGGGATGCTGAAGGCTGGTTGCCCGCCAAACATAAATATTGGTTTGAGTCTTTAGAGTGGAAAAAA
>JAPUHH010000094.1 GCA_027297825.1 Gammaproteobacteria bacterium | reverse complement strand
GATTAAGTAATCTTCCAGTTGATCTACCGAAAGTGTAATCGAAGATTCGTTGGGGTCTGCCTGGTCAGAGGCCGTAGTGGATTTTGATTCTGGTAAGTCTAAATCCGCTGCCGTAATTTTTTCACTTTCACACAAAGTTGCAGCGCGCTCTAGAATATTTTCAAGTTCACGGATATTTCCAGGAAAAGAATACTCTTTTAGTTTCTCAAGGGCGCCTTCTGTAAGACTGAATAGAGTGTCATCGTTTTGTGCAGAGATTTTAACCAACATAAACTTTGCCAGGATAGACAAATCAGACATGCGTTCGCGTAATGGTGGTATGTTGAGTTCAATTACATTGATTCGGTAATATAAGTCTTGGCGAAAGTGTCCAGTCTCGACTTCTTCCGCGAGGTTTTTATGAGTGGCGCTGAGTATACGAACATCCACCGGAATTTCTTTTTGCCCACCAATCGGTTTAATGGCTTTTTCTTGTATCGCACGTAATAGTTTTACCTGCATATGAATTGGCAGTTCGGCAATTTCATCTAAAAATAAAGTGCCACTATTTGCCGCTTGGAATAGGCCCTCTTTATCGTTTACGGCACCCGTGAAACTGCCCTTAATGTGACCAAAGAATTCACTTTCCATCAGCTCGGCAGGGATCGCGCCACAGTTAACCGGCACAAAATGATTTGCCGACCTTGGTCCGAGTGCATGAATTTGTTTAGCGACTAATTCTTTGCCAACTCCAGACTCACCTCGTAAATAGACAGGGGCTTGACTGCGTGCCAATCTATCAATTTTTCCACGCAATACTTGCATCGCTTCAGATTCGCCCAGTAGTTTTTGTTGTTTAGCGTTGGTTTGGCTAGACTGGTCGATAGGTATATTCGCTACTTTTAAGGCGCTATCTACCAAACCGCGGAGCAATTTTAAGTCGATAGGTTTGGATACAAAATCAAAAGCTCCTGCTTTAAGTGCTTTAATAGCCGCTTCCATGCTGCCATAAGCGGTGATTACCGCAACCGGTATATGTGGAAATCGGGCTTGAATATGCTCGACTAATTCGATGCCCGTGCCATCGGGCAACTTCATGTCAGTTAAACATAGATCGAATTGTTCATTTTCAAGCAATGCTTTTGCTTCACGCACATTCGCTGCAGCATAGGAAACTAAGTTCATGCGACTAAGCGTAATTTCTAGCAATTCACGAATATCGGGTTCGTCGTCGACGACTAAAATATTTTTCAAGACTCTGATTCTCCAAAATTTACTTGTGAAGAAAATTCTATTCTGAAACAGCTACCTCCTTCAGGTAGGCTAATATAACGCAAATCTCCGCCATTGTTCTTGCATAGCTCGCGTGAAAGATACAGCCCTAAGCCAGTACCTGTATCACTGGTGGTAAAAAAGGGCTCAAATAACTGTACATGATGTTCTTTGTCTATGCCGGGCCCAGTATCCATTACATCAAGATAAGACGGTTTGCTTGCGCTATTGATTTCTGCAACAAATTGCACTTTGGTCTCTATGCAATTCACCGTGCCATACTTTTTTGCATTTTTACATAAGTTCCATAGCACCTGATATAGATGATTGGGGTCCATGGTGATGGTTCCATCTTGTGGCGCTAGGCGCATAGAAATCGAGTCTTTGGATATGTCATTGGTGCGGGAGAACTCTTCTATAAATTTAGTCAGCCATGAGCGTAATTCTATTTTCTCTGGTTTTGCGTTGTCTCTGCGTGACAGTCGTAGGACATTATTAATGATATTGTTTAAACGTAGTGATTGATCTTGAATAATGACGGCTAAGCGTTTATCGGCTTGAATTAATTCTGTCGACTCATCTAATAACTGCGCGGCATGACTAATTGCGCCGAGTGGATTCCTGATCTCATGAGCGATACTGGCTGTTAGCCTGCCAAGAGATGCTAGTTTGGTTTCTTGTACTTGACGCTCAATGTTTGAATTATCATTTAAATAAATGACTGAACCTTTGTCGTGTATTCTAGAGCCTACCGGGGTTATGCGTACTTGTAAGTCAGCTGAATTGGGTCGAGTGAGTCTATTTAAATGGCTTCTGAATTCAGGGTTTTCGCTGGCTTTGCGCCATGATTTAAATAAATCATATAAAGGCACGGAAACATCCAATAATCTGCTTTGCTCATCTATTTCCGGCTTATCGAGTAGCTTCCAAGCTGCATGGTTAATCATTCTGATCGCGCCATCATCATCGATCACCATAATGCCGGCTTCCATTCTGTTGACCAAGTGTTCATTGAGCTTGGCTAGATTTGCAAGATCAACACCTCGCTTTGCTGCCAGCTCGGCACTATCCGTTGCACGTTTTGCCATGGTAATAGCCAACAATACCGTAGCAAACAGCGCAGCTCCAAGAAGTCCAGCTTGGGTGTAGGCAGTTTTTTCAAATAACGCATGTAGACTTGCATAGATTTCATGCAACAGAATTGCGAGGGTCGCAAGTGCCGCAAATAATAGTGCTGATTTTCCCGGTAGCAATAAACTGCCTCCCGCCACGACGGCGATCATCAATGTGCCAAAGCCACTGGTAACGCCGCCATATAAATGCATCAACAGGGTGATTGCCGCAATATCGAAAAATATCGTCAAGTAAACTTGAGGCCTATAGGGGATCCATCTAAAGTAAGTGCAAATAAGCGCGATTATCGAAAAAAACACATAAATGCTACTGGCCCACTGCAGCATAAGCGGATTTTGGGAGGCTAGAAAACTGAATTTACTTGCGAATAGACTAACGAAAAGGCTAAGCCCTAAAAATATCGTTGCAACCGCGAGCCGATAAAGACTAAACAATCGCAATGCTGGCCACTGTTGTGTAGTTGTATCTTCTAAGAAACTACTCATCGCTAATTTGAATAATCTTGGTCGGAAAAGTCAATATGGATTCATGGTGCGGTAGCATACCTTAGTTCATGTTGCGCATGCGCTAGGATTCATCAGTATAATGCAGCAACTCAGCCTATAACCCATATTATGCATATACACGAATATCAAGCTAAGTCCCTCTTTGCATGCCATGGAATTCCTATTTTAGCTTCACATTTAGTGGTGGTAGGAGATGACATCGAGTCGGTTTGCGCATCTATTGAAAAGCGAGCATGGATTGCCAAGGCGCAAGTCCATGCGGGTGGGCGGGGTAAAGCAGGTGGAGTTGTGCGCGTGGATGACCCCAGTGAATTGGCTTCGGTAGTGACTAATATGTTGGGTACAAGTTTGGTCACCAAGCAAACAGGAGAGATGGGTTTGCCTGTTAATTCGATTTTACTTGAAGAGGTCATTGAGATTGAGCGCGAGATTTATCTTGCTCTATTGGTAGATCGTGGTTCCAAGCAAATTGCAATCATTGCCTCTGCAGAAGGCGGGATGGATATAGAGCAAGTAGCGCAAAAAACTCCAGAGAAGATTGTTACACATTTTATTCATCCGGCGGCTGGCTTGCAGTTAAACCAAATTAGAAATATAGGCTATGCATTAAAGTTAGAAAAAAATCAGCATAGCCAACTGCAAGAAATTTTATTTAATCTATACCACTTATTTGTTTCTAATGATTGCAGTTTGGTTGAAATCAATCCTTTGATTGTGGATGCAAATGGCAATCTGATTGCCTTAGATGCAAAAATTAATATCGATGATAATGCATTGCACCGTCAACAAGACATTCAAGAATTTCGTGATATCTCGCAAGAAAATATTTCCGAAGCCCATGCCGAAAAACTCGGGCTGAATTACATCAAGCTTGATGGCAATATTGGTTGTATTGTTAATGGTGCTGGTTTAGCGATGGCGACGATGGATCTAGTCAAGCACCATGGCGGTGAGCCAGCTAATTTTTTAGATGTAGGTGGAGGTGCAACGCAAAGCAAAGTTGCCGAAGCGTTCAAGCTCGTTTTAAGTGATGACAACGTCAAATCTATATTTGTAAATATCTTTGGGGGCATTGTGCGTTGCGATTTAATTGCACAAGGCATTCTTGATGCCATTCAAGAAGTTGAATTAAGTATTCCAGTTACAGTGTTATTGCAAGGCACCAATGCGGCCGAAGGTAAGAAATTATTAGAAAATCAGTCTGCTAAAATTATTCCAGTGAGCACTTTAACTGAGGGCGCAATGCAAGCCGTTATGCTAGCGAATACCTAGGCTAAAGCAGGGTATAGCAATAAAAATAATGAGTATTCTTATAAGTAATAACACGAGAGTGTTGTGTCAGGGCATTACTGGAACTCAGGGCAGTTTTCATTCGCAGCAAGCGATTGCCTATGGCACACAAGTTGTTGCTGGGGTAACGCCCGGTCGAGGCGGGACTGCGCATTTAGAGCTTCCCGTTTACGATACAATTGACCAGGCGCTAGAGAGTCATGCTGTGGATGCAAGTGTGATCTATGTGCCTGCACCTTTTGCAGCGGATGCAATTCTAGAGGCGGTCTATGCAGGAATTAAAATAATTGTTTGTATCACAGAAGGCGTACCGGTATTAGACATGATTAAAGTGAATGCTGTTCTTCGGAACAGCCATTCACTTTTAATTGGGCCAAACTGTCCGGGTGTGATTACACCTGGAGAATGTAAGATTGGCATCATGCCCGGTGAAATTCATCGTCCAGGCAACATCGGTATCGTTTCTCGTTCCGGTACATTAACCTATGTGGCGGTCAATCAAACTACGCAACATGGGTTGGGTCAAACCACTTGTGTAGGCATCGGAGGAGACCCAATTCATGGTTTGGACTTTTTAGATTGTTTGCAATTGTTTGAGGACGATGAAGCTACACAGGGAATAATCATGGTCGGCGAGATTGGCGGGACAGCGGAAGAAGAGGCCGCTGAATTTATTCAAGAAAAAGTAACTAAGCCTGTAGTGGCTTATATCGCGGGCGTCACTGCACCGCCTGGTAAGCGTATGGGACATGCTGGTGCCATTATCAGTGGTGGTAAAGGCACTGCAGAGCAAAAATTTCTAGCACTAGAAAAGGCTGGTGTTACTACTGTGCATTCACCTGCGGATATCGGTGAGCACATGAGTATGTTGATTAACGCTTAAGCCTCTATTAAGTAATTTATGCACCTTCGATGAAAGACACTTTAGATTTAGCTCTTGCGCAACTCAATTTTTTAGTCGGAGATATTGAAGGTAATGCGCAACAGATTATTGCAAGCGCAAAACATGCTCGCGACCAACTGCAAGCGGATATTGTTGTATTTTCTGAATTATCACTTACCGGATATCCTTTAGAAGACCTTCTTTTGCGTCCTGGAATAATGCTGCGAGTCAGTCAAGCTTTAGAGAGAATTAAAAAAGAAATAGAAGGTATTTATATATTACTCGGCACGCCTACGAAAGAAGGTGAAAAACTATTCAATACCGCACTGCTGATATTTAATTCTGAAATAATCACAGTTTACCATAAACAGCGGTTACCTAATTATGATGTATTTGATGAAAAACGTTATTTTCAGCAAGGCAATGATGCTTGTGTGACGAATATTATGGGCGTCAAGGTTGGCATCACAATATGTGAAGATATTTGGTTCCCGGGACCAATGCAAAAAAGCGCAGATGCTGGCGCTGACCTTGTTGTGAATATTAATGCAAGTCCATATTGCGTTGATAAAACTTTGGACCGTATACAGATTTTAAAGATGCGAGTCACTGAACAGCACATTCCTATTGTTTATGTAAATCAACTCGGCGGCCAAGACGAGCTGGTTTTTGATGGCGAATCTTTGTGTATGAACAAGCAGGGTGAACTATGCTTGCAAGCGCCCGCTTTTGAGCATGGCATCTATGCAGTAAAATACTCAAAGAAGCAAAGCGATTTAATTCAAAGTGATTGTCTGCATTCGCCATTGTCAAAACTTGCTTCTATTTATCAAGCTATTTTATTAGGTGTAAAGGACTATGTCTTAAAAAATCAATTTGATAGTGTGGTCCTGGGTTTGTCCGGAGGCATAGATTCAGCATTGATCCTAGCGATCGCAGCAGATGCATTAGGTGCCGAAAATGTTCACGCTATTATGATGCCTTTTCATTATACCTCTAATATAAGTATTGAGGATGCACGTCAACAAGCAAAAATATTGGGCGTTAAATTTGATGAAGTTCCTATTGAGGCTGCCTTTAACTCAATTACAGATAGTCTTGCGCCAATTTTTTCTGGCTTAGCTCAGGATGTGACCGAGGAAAATATTCAATCACGCATACGCGGTTTATTTTTAATGGCGGTTTCTAATAAGACTGGGGAAATGTTATTAACGACAGGTAACAAAAGCGAAATGTCAGTAGGATATGCGACCTTGTATGGGGATATGGCAGGAGGCTTTGCGCCGATTAAAGATGTATCTAAAACCTTAGTGTATGAGTTGGCAAGGTATAGAAACGAGCTTAGTCATGTAATTCCGGAACGAGTCATTACGCGTGCGCCTTCAGCGGAATTAGCGCCAGATCAAGTAGATGAAGATAGCTTGCCTGCGTACGATATTTTGGATCCAATACTAGAGAAGTTTATTGAGCAAGATCTGATGATTGACCAGATCGTTGCGGATGGTTTTGATAAGAAGGTCGTGCAACGAGTTGCAAACATGGTACTTCGTAATGAATATAAAAGACGTCAAGCACCTCCTGGAGTAAAGATTACTCGCAGAGCATTTGGTAAGGATCGCCGCTATCCGATCACTTCTGGATTTTTAAAAAATGATTAGAACTATCTTAGAATGCATTTAGTCCGTTGATGCTGCGTTGCAGATCTTCCTCCGATGCTCATTTACTAGTTTGTGAATTCTGCTTCTCAGAACCCCTGCGCCTTATCTGTATGTACAGGAAGCACTGTAGCCGGTTTTGCATTGTTACGTGGAGGTAACAGAGCAACGCAGGAGTAGTTGTCGAGGAGCTAAAACCGTCAGAAGCACTATCTACTATTTTGCGATGAGCTTCTAGTAAGAAAGATAATAATTAGTTGCAGTAGTAGGTTTTTAGTCGTAGTTTTTCTAACGTTATATTCCATAAGCCTTCGGCGCAACTGCGTTTTTCTCGCGCATACTCAGCATCAATCACTCCGTTTTTTCCGGTTTGATAATTTTGCGCATAGACTCTATTGGTATCCTTTGCAAGGTCAGAGATGCCAAGTTCGAGATAAGCTTGTTCTAAAATATAAACTGCCTCAGGCATTACTTCTGCACCTTGATAGTTTTCCATAATATACTTAGCGCGATTGGCAGATGCTACATAGGCTCCACGCTGCATGTAGAATCTGGCTACTTTTAATTCATATTCAGCTAGTTCATTGCGTAAATAAATCATGCGTGATTGCGCGTCATCGGCATAGTTACTGTCGGGGAATTTTTCTATAACTAAACTAAAAATATCAAATGCCTCGCGCAATGATGTTGGGTCATTGTTGGATGGGTCACGAGGAATCACGTAATGGATTAGGTTTTTACCGCTATCAAAAGTTATTAAGCCCTTCATATAATAGGCATAATCAATATTGGGATGCTGAGGATTTAGTTTAATAAAGCGATTTATATTATCTAAGGCAAGGTCGGTATTGCTTTGCAAACGGTATGCATAAGCGAGTTCGAGTTGTGCTTGTGAAGCATAGCGACCAAATGGGTAACGAGCTTGAAGTAGTTCAAATTTTTCAGTTGCTGCTGAAATTTCTCGGCTCACCAATAATGAATGGGCTTGGTTGTATAGTTTTGCTGCGGTCTCGTCTGCAGCAATTTCTGGGTCTATTTCCTCGTCATCCTTACCAAACAGGCCAAAAACCGAACAGCCTGTAAGGCAGATTAAAATTGTAATGATGCCTGTAAGACGCCAAATAGATACAGATGGATTAAACATGTAGTCTTTCATTTGATCTGGAGTATAACCATTTTTAGTCTAAATCCGTACTGACATGACCGATAAAGAACAATTATATAGTGTGATCCCTATTTCTTTTAAGGGGCTGCGTTTGGACAATGCTTTAGTGCAATTGTTTCCAGATTATTCACGGGCAAGGCTGCAAAAATGGATTCGCAGTGGGGATATTTTAGTAGATGGTAAGACGTTGCGTCCCAAGAATA
>JAPUHH010000093.1 GCA_027297825.1 Gammaproteobacteria bacterium | reverse complement strand
TGGTTATAAATCGCGATACAGGTAGTTATACTGATCGTTATTTCGTAATTCATCGTGGCAAGCAAGAAACTGCTTGGATAGATAAAGGTAGTTGCGAAATTTAAGTATGCAAATGTCCGCTTACGGCCAATAGCGGTCATTCAGTAATAATGGGCAAGCAAGATTTTCTAAAATATTGCCGTACCCATTAACAATACAAGATACAATAAAATACAAATTTAAGGTTTGTCAGCACAACTTCTAAGCACTTGGGATTTTATATGAGCGAGAATGCATCCTCTTCAGGTGAAGAGTCACCTAATTCACAGGAAAACACTCCATCCTTAGCCAATAATTTGAAATCTAAATCGATTTGGATGCGGTTGTTTTTTATGTTTGTTATTGCACTGCTTTACTCCGTTTCCAGGGTAGTAGTGGGTGCAGTTGTAGTAGTGCAATTTTTTTGGGTACTACTTACAGGCGAGGCTAATCAAAAGCTACAAATATTTGGTCATGCACTCTCTACCTATACCTACCAAATAATCCTTTATTTAACATTTAATACTGAGGAGCGTCCGTTTCCTTTTGATGCTGACTGGCCTAACTCAAACTAAGCTATTGTCTTTTCTGTTTTCTCCATACCCACGGCTTCACGCTTTCTACTTCTGGTTACCACCCAATCGAATGTCCGCTTTGGGTCGTTAGCGGTCGTTCAGTTTTGAAGTACTCAACAAACCTTATAGTTTTTCCTAAGACATTCTCTTGAGCGTCTTTGAGCTTCTTCTAACTGTGAGGGAGTCATTCTTTTTGATACTAAACCTCTTGCTACCTCACCTATAAAATCTCCTTCTGCCGCACCAAGATTTCCCCACATATAGGCAAGAACATCATCCTGAAGTACGCCATCACCATTTTCATACAACACTGCAAGATTCCCCATGGCCATCGCATGCCCCTGTTCTGCAGAGCGTCGATACCACTCGACAGCTTGCTTGAAATCCTGAGGCACACCTCGACCTTGGTTATATATTAGACCTAAGGTGTACTGAGCAGAGGCATCCCCCTGATCTGCAGAGCGTCGATACCACTTAACAGCTTGCTGGACATCTTCAGGTACACCTAAACCTTCGCCGTACATCCAACCTAAGTTGAACTGTGCTGCGGTATCTCCCTGTTCTGCGAGAGGTTTCCATTCACGCAATGCAGTCGCATAGTCTCCTTTATTATAAGCATCCCAACCCCTCCCAAGATCTTGTGACCACGCAAGGGTTCCTAAAAGTAGAGTAGAAAGAAGAATAGAAAGTGTAAGGAGTTTACTCATAGGAAGGATAGTGCCAAGGATTTTGTGGTTTGAAAACCTATAGCGGGTAGGGGTTACACCCCCTAGGGTCTGGTCGGTACTTGTTTAGATATTGATTAGTGCTGTCCCTAAAAAAGATTTTTATTAAATAACTTTTAAAAATGAATGTCCGCTTTCGGCCAAAAGCAGTCATTTAAATATAATCGTTAATAAGACGACTGCATTTTCTATCGCTTTTTACGGAATGAGGTTCTCCTGGCATTAAATGAAGTAACTCGCCTTGTGCTAGTTCTTGTGTTGCGCCCATTGCAGTGAATTCAATTCTGCCTTTTATACAGTGTACTGTTATAGGACCTGACACTTTGTGATTTGGAATATCCTTCCCCGCTGGTATCACCAATCGAATTATTTCCATCTCCTCGGTTTTAACAATTGCTTTTGTTTGGTCAGTAGCTAGGTCCTCTGCCCAGGTTTCAAGGTTCACAACTTCACCGGGGGTAGCATGATGCGTTGCCATAATATTCTCTTCTTCCTGTCTTTCATCCAATCTTATATTACAGAACGTTCAGATATTATATCGAACGTCCGCTTTGGGTCGAAAGCAGACATTCATTAACTTTTCTAAAATATACCTTTTTAGAAGCTTTCGATGGAAACCAAATAGCCGTGATTGATAAAAATATATTCAAAACAGCTGAAATGTAACGCTACTGTACACTTGGGTGAACAAACTTTTTTATCCAAGGGGATTGCTGCATGAAGTAACTAAATTCAGTAAAGTTTATAGAGCCATTTCCATTTTGATCGTAGCGATCAAAAACCTCTTTGTCTGCTAAATTATAAACAGCCTTAGCTTCACCATGGCTCAGCTGTTCATTTCGATCAAGGTCGGCACCCCAAAAATTTCCAGAAACATAACCTTTGCCACCACCAAACCCCTGTACGGAAATGGCAGGTAGCAATATCAATATTACTGTTATCAATGAATAATAAGTTTTCATAAGAATCTCGATTGTATTTTTTAATACTTATACAGACCATACCGTGTTATTGAATAAATGGTAACCGGGATCATGCGTATGAATGGATAAATTTTGCGAGTAATGTCTGCTAGCTGAACGTCCGCTTTAGGCCGAATGCAGACAAAATACTCCCAAAAGTTCGAGTTACAGATGATCAGCTGAATTCTTATCGGGAAGCTTCTGAACAACAAGACATGACGCTAAGCGCATGGGTAAGGGGCGTATTGGATTAGGCAGTTAAGCGGATATTAAAATGAGAGATCCGCTATGTCCACTAGCGACCCAAAGCGGACAATTACTAAAAATGCATAAATATAATTATTTTCTCGCGATGTAAATTCCAGCAAGCAAAAATGTAATCCCGATTGCTCGTTTTAGATTAATGAGTCGAATTTCCGCGTCAAGCAATCCAAAGTGATCAATCACAGCTGCAGAAATTACCTGTGCAACAATTACGAAGAAATTTGAATTACCGACACCAAATCTTGGCACTAAAAAAGTGATCGATAGAATGTAAAACGCAACAATTAAACCACCGATATATTGGTGAGGCGCAGACTGTTCAAATTGTTGTGGAACCGGAACGCTAGAAAACAATATCACCAACAAGACGGCAAAAAACCCTACACCAAGGAGCACCAATGCAGCGTAGTAGGTGCTTCCAATGGTTTGGCCGAGACTACCATTAATACCCGCCATGATAGGTATTAAGGCGCCCGCCAACGTGGCGAGTAATGCGTATCCTACATAGGTATGCATCATTATCTCCCGTCTTTTCTGCGTACCGTGATGGATTCGCCACCGATTCCCCAATTGTCAGTATCCACTTCATCAATCACAACAAATGTAGTTTCTGGATTTTTGCCTAGCTCTTTGTGTAACAAATGTGTTACTCCTTCAATCAATATTGTCTTTTGTTCTTGCGTTACTCCTTCGCGGGTAATCTTAATAATTACATAAGGCATGATTTACTCCTGACTGTTTTGATAAAATTATAAACCTACGCTCTGCCGTGCTGGTAACCACCATCGACAGCTATGATGGCACCTGTAGTGAACGTGGCCGAAGCCAAATACATTACCGCTTCTGTGATCTCCTGTACTTCACCAACTCGGTTCATTAGCGCAATGCCACCAAATGCATCGACATCGGCATCTCCATAAATTGGAGTTCTTATAACGCCAGGCGCAACCATATTTACACGAATGTTATCGGCTGCAAGTTCAGCCGCTAAGCTTGTCGTTAATGCATGCACGCCACCTTTTGTAATTAATGCAGCGCTTGCGGGTATGCTCGCGGAAGGGTGGTTCACAAGTACAGTGCCGATATTGACAATACTGCCATGTCCTTGTTTTTTCATTTCCTTAACCGCGGCTTGGCTAATAAAATAAGTACCCTTTAAATTACCACGTATGTAACGATCAAGGTCTTCTTCGGTATTTTCTAAAAATGGCTTAAGTCCAAAGGTCCCCGCGTTATTTACGAGTACATCTAAACGGCCGAATCGCTCCATCGCTGCTTGTGCCATTTGCTTACCGGTTTCTTGGTCTCCAATATCACCGAGTAAGGTTGCAATTCGATTTTTATCGCCAAATGATTCTGCAGCATGGATGAGTTTTTCTTCATTGCGAGCATTGAGTACAAGGTTGGCACCTTGCTCATAAAAGCCTCTAGCAATGTCAAGACCGATCCCACTGGATGCGCCAGTTATTAGTACGGTTTCAGTATTCATAATTGTAATCTCCTAAAAGTTTTGCCAAATAGGCATCAAGTCGAGCGTAGAATAAGTGAAATAAACTTTGCGAAAAACAGTTAACTGTAATAAATACTTATGCAAAATACGCAAAGATAATATATGGAAAATATTGAATCACTACGTGCTTTTGTACGAGTAGTTGAAGTAGGCAGTTTCTCCGAAGCAGGGCGTCAACTGGATATGGCACCTTCTTCTGTTTCTCGCCAGATCAATGAAATTGAAGAAACCATAGGTGCGCGGTTATTTCATCGCACCACTCGTAAGTTGAGTTTGACCGAAGCGGGTCGTACCTACCATGAACGAATCGTCCAAATTTTACAGGATCTAGATGAAGCAGGACTCGCGGTATCCCAACTGGATGGTTCTCCCAGTGGTGTATTACGTATCACTGCACCTGCTGGTTTAAATCGACGACATATTATTCCCGCGGTTGCAGAATTTCGAGAAAAGTACCCCGCAGTGAAAGTGATGCTGCTCGTTACCGATCAGTATTTAGATATTGTAGATGAGGGTTTGGATCTCGCCATTCGTATTGGACAATTAAGTGATTCAAGTTTAGTCGTGAAAAAAATTGCTGATGCACGAAGAGTGGTTTGTGCGAGTCCAAAGTATTTAAAAGTGAAAGGGATTCCCAAAGTACCAGAGAATCTTTTAGGGCACAGCTGTATTAATTTTGGTTCGCACTACCGGAGTTATGTGTGGACGTTTAAAAGTGGCAAGGGAAAAAAGGCCATCAAAGTTTCAGGGTCATTGGTAGTGGATGACGGCGAATCTTTAGTAGCTGCTGCTGTTTCGGGCCAAGGTATTATTGCTGTGCCGCATTGGTTAGTGGGGGGTGAACTTAAACAAGGACTTTTAAAGGAAATATTAACGGAACATCCGCTCGTCCCACAAGATAGCCCGATCTATGTAGTCTATCCTCATCATCGTCATCTGCCACCAAAAGTGCGATTTTTTATCGACTTTATCGCAAATAAATTTCGCAATGAATGCAAATGGGATTGTTCTGCATATTATCATGTATAAAAAACAGGCAACTTTTTAGTATTAACTTTAATGTTTTTATTGCAATTTTGTTTAGTAAGAAAGAATATGTAATGTCTACTTGCATAAGAATGAAATTTTATTAAGTTAATTATATTTAGTGGGAAAATACTTTAATCGCAATTCAATAGCGGTAGCATTCATATCCAACAGAACTTATTTCTATTGCTTCAAGGATTGGTTGTCCCCAGTGTTGTATTATTAACGACCGCTTATGGCCGAAAGCAGACATTAAGCAGGACGATACTGGTGGATATATTTACATCGGTGTAAATTATTCCAACATGAATTCGTTTTATCAAACATGAAAAATGACTTGCATTTTCTCTTCCAAAAGTTAACGCACGGTGTTTATGTTATTGGTGTCTCCTGTAATGGAGAGAACAATGCCTTTACGGCGTCATGGGTGATGCAGGTCTCGTTCACTCCTTTATTGCTCGCATTAAGCATCCATCCGGATCATTCATCGTATAAGATGCTAATAGATGGAGGAGTCTTCTCTGTTAATGTATTGCCTAAGGAAAGGTTGGATCTGGCAGAACATTTTGGCCTACCGGTAAACACCGATAAATTAGCTGGCTTGGCATGGCACCAGGGCAAAACGACCGTTCCGGTCCTAGATGATGCAATTGCCTTTTTTGAATGTAAATTCAGCCATGAATGCGAGGCCGGTGATCATCGGCTTGTCATCGGTCGTGTAGTTTCTGGTGCCGTGCGAGACCCACAAGCATTGCCCATGAATTACCGAGATACTGGCGCTATGGACGGAAGCAGCAGCCTTTTTCCAGAAGATTTCATCTGACAAGCCGCAGTTGAGATGGATACATTCTATATGTCGGCATCCCACTGGGTATGGTTGTATATGGACGTGGATGTTGATGTTGCCGTTTTGCTATGGCTGCTTTTGGCCGTAAGCAGTCATTCAGTTTTGAACTAAGATTAATACCATTAACTATAAAATTAAGGAGACTATAAACATGTCAGAAAGAATCGGAATGCGGGTTGGAGAATCATTAGTTGCGGGCGGCCCTGCAGGCACTGCGGCTGAGCCGGAAGTCGTTAT
>JAPUHH010000092.1 GCA_027297825.1 Gammaproteobacteria bacterium | reverse complement strand
GATGCTAAACGTCTACAACAGTCAGGCTTGCTTGCACCAGAGCGTGTAGTAGCCGTTGAAGCCGGCGCATGTCCCCACACCGTTATTCGAGAAGATCCAACCTTAAATATACAAGCTGCAGAACGTTTGGATAAAAAATTTAAAAACCTAGACATCATATTAATTGAAAGCGGCGGCGATAATCTTGCGTCTACTTTTTCTCTCGACCTTGTGGATTATTGGATGTTTGTAATCGATACCTCCGAAGGAGATGATATTCCCCGAAAAAGAGGGCCTGGTATCGTGCAATCCGATCTTTTAGTAATTAATAAAGTTGATTTAGCACCTTACGTAGGCGCAGACATTGATTTAATGGTTAAAGAAGGCCAAGAAGTTAGAGATAACAAGCCTCTTGTGCTCACCAATTGCAAAACAGGAGCAGGTATTGAAGAAGTGGCTGATCATATAATTAACAACGTACTATTTAATTAATTCATAATTACATAAGTATTTTATGAGTAATTTATCTCTTGAATTTACCAGAAGCCATAATGGCAAAACTTATCTTGAGAAACAGTATGCCTCTTATCCTTATCATATTTGCCGAGCTCAATATTATGAAAATGATCCTTCAGGTATGGCAAATATTTATATTCAGTCTGCTTCCGGTGGGATTTATGAAAATGAATCACTCACAACCAATATTGTTGCTAAATTAAGCTCATTTAGTCATGTAACCACACAAGCATCGACAATTGTACATGGCATGAATAATGGAGAGGCCCATCAAACCGTCAACGTAAATGCTACTCAAAACGCATATACAGAATACGTTGCAGACCCTTTAATTCTATTTCCAGAATCCAAGCTCTGCTCAACAATAAATGTCTATGCAGACGAAACCAGCACTGCTGTCATTGCAGATTCATTTATAATACATTTTCTCAACGGCGAAGATCAGTTATTTAATCAACTGCGTAGCTGTATAAATATTTATACAGAAAAATTAGAGATACTTGCAAAAGATGTATACCTAATGAATCCAAAAAACTTTTTAAGTAATATGCATAAGTTCATCGGCATGGGCACCATCTCAATTATTAATCGCTCAAGCATCAAAAAAGGTCTATTAGAATCATTACAAATAAATTTACGAAAAAATGAAAGTGTTTACGGAGGCGCCACTTATTTGCCTAATGGATGTGGAATCATCATAAAATTTCTTTCTCCAGATGGAGACATTCTAAAAAAAACCCTAATAGAACTCTGGATTCTAATCCGAGAAGCCATAGTTGGAATAAAACCTAAGGTTAGAAGAAAGTAGCGAACAAAATTTAACTATGAGTGTATTGCTTATCTTTGGACTAATCATGGGCATCCGCCATACATTAGAGCCCGATCATGTTGCAGCGGTTCTCGCGCTATCCACACAATCTAGGTCCTTATCTGCCACAGCAAAACAAGGTGCTATTTGGGGAATCGGGCACACAATAACGCTATTTATATTCAGCATAATGCTTTTAGGCTTGCATATTAAAATCGATAAAAGTCTATTTATTATGTTTGAAATTTCAGCGGGATTAATCATTGTTATAATGGGTATCGATATTCTCAACAAAACAAGAAAGCTCTATTCAGAACGAAAGATTGAGAAGGATAAAATAGCAATTACCGAATCACGTAACAACAACCTACCATTCAAAGCACTTGGAATTGGTTTGCTACATGGTGCAGCTGGTTCAGGCATCATTATCGCACTAGTAACGACTACCTTAGAATCAACCTGTTTAAAATTTACTTACATCGCTCTTTTTAGTCTAGGACTCATTGCCAGCATGTCATTACTATCATTACTGATGAGCGTGCCACTACATTGCGGCAATAAATACTTCCCTGCTCGACATCTAAATATTTCTTCAGGAGTATTAGCTATTTTAATTGGCATGAAAATTATTTACGACTTTAGCAATCAGGTAAATATTCTCGTTACATAATACTAAAACATCAAGCAATAAAGTTACAGCACAAAATTAAAACAAGAATTTAAGATAAAAACCATAAATAATAATTCTTTTAATTCAGCATTCCTTCAGTTTTTATATAATTTATAATTATATCTAAGCCTTCTTGAGTTTTTAGATTAGTAAACACAAAAGGTCGTTCACCACGCATTTTTTTCGCATCACGATCCATTACTTCTAACGATGCGCCTACCATTGGCGCAAGATCAATTTTATTAATTACTAGCAAATCAGACTTGGTAATCCCTGGCCCTCCTTTACGAGGTATTTTGTCTCCTGCTGCAACATCAATCACATAGATAGTTAAATCTGAAAGTTCTGGGCTGAAGGTTGCACTTAAGTTATCACCACCACTCTCAACCAACACAAAGTCTAGTTTAGGAAATTCATCACAGAGCTCTTGCACTGCGGCTAAATTGATCGAGGCATCTTCACGAATGGCAGTATGCGGGCAACCTCCCGTTTCAACACCTTTAATGCGCTCTTGCTCAAGCGCTTCATGTTTAATTAGAAATTCCGCATCTTCGCGAGTATAGATATCGTTGGTCACGACACCGATTTCATACTCATCGCGCATCGCCATACATAATGCATTGAGTAAAGCGGTCTTCCCAGAACCGACGGGCCC
>JAPUHH010000091.1 GCA_027297825.1 Gammaproteobacteria bacterium | reverse complement strand
TTTGGGCTTTAAGACTCGTGCCACACATTATCACAAACATTTATAACCAGATCCGTATGAACTGACCAGAAATGTCGGAGTTAAAAAGCAACCTACTAAAGCCAAAATTCTTAAAAAAGAAATCAATTTTAGACGCGTACTCACTCAACTTAACAAATGCATATATGACCTAGGCATACAGTTGAGCTGCATGCTGCAACCACCATGCGACCTAAAAAATGAATGTAGAGCGTCGGGCGAGTTTGCCGAGGAGGTGTTATTAAAAACCTGCTTTACGAGCACGCTCATCTGGGCGGCCTTTGCCATGCTTGCCCTTAGAAGATGAACGGTCTGAAGATTTTAGCTGTTTGGCAATGCCTCGCCCGGCATTGACCTTGTCCTGACTTAGGTCTTCGGTTTGCTTTTCCATGCTCTCTTGTCCTTGCTAATCAACAGTCCAACCATACAAATAAACATGAGTATTGACCGTGATCTAGCTCATAAGTCACTATTTAGAATTAGGGTTGGTGCGTATTATTGGTGTTTTGTGAAATGTATCGCCAAGCTCAATCGATACAAACCCTATAATTTGTATGCGAAAATATTGATAATGTCAGTTTCAAGAACCTAAACTTGACTTAAGGGCCTGTTTTAAGGATGTATTTAGAACACTTTGGGCTAGAGCGGCAGCCATTCCAGCTGTCCCCAGATGCTAATTTCCTATACCTGAGCAAAGGACATGCGCGGGCTAAATCTTATATGGAATATACCGTTTGGAATCGAGATGGATTTGTTGTCATCACTGGGGAAATAGGCTCTGGCAAAACTACATTGATTCAGCAATTATTGCGCAGCGTTAGCGACGATGTCGTGATAGCTCGAATCTATCAAACACAACTAGATGAGATAGAGTTTTTCCAAGCTATTTTGCTCGAGTTCGGCTTAGAGCCTTTCAACGCAGGCAAAGTTGAGCTAATAAGCATGCTAAATATATTTTTGCTTGAGCAGTATGCGGAAGGCAGGCAAGTTATTCTTATTGTTGATGAAGCGCAGAATTTGAGTAAGCGTGTACTGGAAGAATTACGCATGCTTACAGGAATGGAAACCGATGAAGAACGTGTATTAAACCTAATACTAGTTGGCCAGCCTGAACTGAAAAACTTGTTGGATGCGCCCGGTATGGAGCAGCTTTCGCAACGCATACGGTTTCGTTTTCATTTGAGGGCACTTGAACAAGATGATATCGCTAACTATATAATGCATCGAATGAAAATTGCAGGCATCAAAAAGAAAAATGCATTTGAATCTAATAATGCAATTATAAAAGATGAATGCATTCCACTTATTTATCGTTATACCGGTGGTATTCCAAGATTGGTAAATACCCTTTGCGACACTGCACTAATCTGTGCATTTGTTGAAAATAAGAAAAAAGTAACTGTGAATACAATTGAAGAAGCAGTTAATGAGTTGCAGTGGATGCCGTATCACGATAGAGAAGGTATTAAAGCATTTAAGAACATGCCAACAACTGCAATTGATTTTAATGCAGTCGCAAAATTAGTGGATGTTATGCATGAGAACAATATGCAAGAGTATGTTATATCTGAAGATATAACTACTATAGGCCGAATTGGGTCCAACGATATTCATATTCTAGATGAAATGGTAAGTGGGCATCATGCAAAAATTATTTGTTTTCAAAACAACTATTTTATTGAAGATCTCATTAGCACGAACGGCACATTCGTAAATGGGAAGCGCATAAAAAAATGTGTTCTAAAAGATAGAGATCAATTAGCATTTGGTCCCTATAAGATGTTGTTTCAGGTCGATTCGTCTGCGATGCCACATGAAGTCTCTTATAGTAATGAGACCATGATTGATAATGTTGTCTCACTTGAAGATACGGTGATTCCTAATTCTGTTGCGGCTAACGATAAATAAGGGTCAATCACAATATTAAGTACGAATTCCTATACCTTTATTTAGCAAATAAAGGCAAATAAAAAATAACGCGAACAAGGATCCAACGATTACCGACATGGCGATAAAGATATTGACGTCTGAAATGCCAAGTATTCCCAGCCTGAAACTGTTCACCATGTAGAGAATTGGATTTCCCAGCGACACTTGTTGCCAGAATTTAGGCAGCATCTCAATGCTAAAGAATATTCCACCAAGGTAAGTTAAGGGTGTCAGCACAAATGTTGGAATAATAGAAATATCATCAAAACTGTTTGCGAAGATAGCATTGATAAGGCCAGCAACTGAAAACAGCGCAGCGGTTAAAACTGCAGTAATAAACACAATTGCAATACTGTCAAAATGAAGACGCGTAAAGAACCAGGCTACCACAGAGATGATTAACCCAACACTTAAACCTCGTGCAATTCCCCCAAGCATATAGCCTAATATAATGATGTAATTAGGCACAGGCGACACCAGCAATTCTTCAATGTGTCGCTGAAATTTAGAGCTGTAAAAAGAAGAAACCGTGTTTGCGTAAGAGTTAGTAATAATCCCCATCATAATCAAACCTGGTGCGATGAACTCTATATATGAATAACCCTCAATATCACTAAGCTGTGAACCGATGAATTTTCCCATGATGATAAAATACAAAGTCATGGTAATTGCTGGTGGCAAAATAGTTTGCACCCAAATTCTAGCGAAACGGCGTATCTCTTTCACAAAAATAGTACGCAATGCAATCAATTGTTTGGTTAATGTCATAATCTAATTAACCGCTAGAACTACTCGTCAATGTAAGAAATAGTTCTTCCAGCCGGTTGGATTTATTCTTAATGCTTAAAACCATAATGCCTTGCTGGTTCAGTGCATTAAATAGTTCATACAAAGATTTATGATTAGGCAAAGTAACTTCTAGTGTTTTTTTGTCAATAAGCTCAAAATTAAACTCTTGCAGGAACAGAGGTTTTGTTATGGGGTGCTGCAAGTAGAGAATAAAACTCTCTTCTTTTAACTTCTCTAGAAGATCGCGCATCGAGCTATCTACAATAATTTTTCCGTGGTTGATAATTGCAATATTTCGACACATACTTTCAGCTTCTTCTAAGTAATGCGTAGTTAAAACGATCGTTTTCCCATTGTCATTAATTTTTCTCAGTAGCTTCCACATCGATCGACGGATCTTAATATCAACTCCTGCAGTGGGCTCATCTAAAAT
>JAPUHH010000090.1 GCA_027297825.1 Gammaproteobacteria bacterium | reverse complement strand
ATAGTTGCAATGTGTTTATGTGGATTCCACTCACAAATGACATTACCGATATCGAGTATAAAATTCATTTCGTTATTTTCGGTTTAAATAATTTTGTATTCAATGGCCGCTTTGGGTCGTTAGCGGTCATTAAACAACGTTGTTTTAAGATTTCCAACCTAGTGTGTCCTAAAATTCATTACCGAATGTCCGCTTTCGGCCAAAAGCGGTCATTCGCGAGTATAAAATAATTATTTGTAGTTGCTATATTCCCAGTGCCAGAAGTTATTTAAACACTGGAAATCTGACTCTTTTACATTTTCGCTTAGCTTATCTTCAATAAAGTTATTTAATTTATCAACTAAATTTTCGACACCTTCCCACTTTTCAATAATAAAAATATCGTGTTTATCCGCTAAGTTCTTAATTGAAATTGGCGTACATAATTGAAGATAAAAATTATCACCAGCGCTATTTTCACTAACGGTAATTACTACAGATGCAACAAAGTCCAATGGGTCATCAGGCTCCCATGGATATAGATCATTAATGACTATGTCTATTACTTTGAGCATCCTGGATTATAAATATGAATGTCCGCTTATGGCCGAAAACAAACATTTAGTTTAAAATTTTTATAAAAAATATTTTGAGGGACAGCACTAATCAATATCTAAACAAGTGCCGACCGGACGCTAGGGAGGTTTTCTTCAACGTATAAAGGCCACAACTATTGCAACTACTGCAAACAACATAGAAACTCCTGCAATATATAGTGACCCTATAGCCAACTCATTCGCTCGGCGTGAAATTGTAAGTGAGTCTTCTTCCCTACCTTCTTGGCGTTCTTGGCGTTCTTGCGCTGCGGCCTCATCAGCTCTTTCTTTATTTTCTAACCACAGATCCACCCACTTTAAATGTCTGTCACTAAATGAACCTTGTGCTTTTAACTCCCTAACTCTTTTCTCACCCTGTTCATCAAGGGCTTCGCAATATTCTTCTTGTGTTTTCGCTGGCATGATTTCACCTTAATAGTATTTCCAGCTACTGATTTTACCAGGGAGCGCAGGAGTTTTTGGAGTCCATAAAAAAGGTGTGTTTACGCTGTCACCACAAAATCAAGGAAATGCGTGTTTTAAGATGTGTAATGTATATAGAGACGTATATAGAATCTTATAAAGAATTATATTTCTATATTAATCAATTGCTTATAATTTAATTTGGCGGCTGATCTAGCCGCGTTTTGCCAAACCAAAGGACTAGGGCAAGCTAAATTTGTGCAATTACAAGCTTGTTTAGAAATGGCACGCAGATTTTTACATGAATCTTTACAACGCGAAGGTCCGCTTACTAATCCAAATGACACTAAGAAGTTTTTACTGATGCGCATGCGTGACTATACCAGAGAAGTTTTTGCATGTTTGTATTTAGATACTAAAAACCGTGTCATTCAATTTGAAGAATTATTTACCGGCACCTTGCATACCGCAGAAGTGCATCCACGAGAAGTTGTGAAGCAAGCACTTAAATACAATGCTCATGCAATTATTCTTGCACATAATCACCCATCAGGCGTTGCAGAATCTAGCCAGGCTGATATTGAACTTACGCTGATTTTGCGTGATGCTTTAGCGTTAATCGATATCAAGATATTAGACCATTTGGTGGTCGGGGGTACCGTACAGTCACTAGCAGAGCTCGGCCATTTATAGCTAGAACTTTTTAAAATAGTAGATAGTGTGCTCGCTAGTTTTCAGTTCCTGCAAACTGACATTCAATACTTCCTGTACATAAGGCGAGGCGTGAAACCTTTGAGGAGCAAAGTTTACCTTGGTCAAATCAAAAATTGAAAAGGAGCACAGCAAGAAATTATGTAACCGTGTATTAACACGGTAGTTAAAATTTAAGAGCAAAAAAACACCCAGACAATGCATCATTGCCTGGATATTGAAATAATTTCAAACTAAAGGATTATTTTTTTAGGCTGTCACGTATCTCACGTAACAAAATCACATCTTCTGGTGGAGCTGCAGGCGCCGCTTCCTCTTTCTTTTTCATGTTGTTTACCGCTTTGATAATCATGAATATAACAAATGCGATAATTAAGAAATTTATGAAGGCTTGTATGAATGCGCCATAGCCGAATACGGGGGCTCCAGCCTCTTTAGCTGCTGCGAGTGTTGAAAAGTCACCCTCGCCTAAATTTACAAATAGGTTTGTGAAATCAACTCTACCTGTAAACAGTCCAACGATAGGCATTATTAGGTCATCAACCAATGAGCCTACTACGGTAGATACAGACGCACCGATTATAATACCGGTCGCCATATCCATCATGTTTCCCTTAAGGGCAAATTCTTTAAATTCGCTAATCATGCCCATAGCTAACCTCCTATTATTTTTGCCATTCTAAATGTCGAGAGGCACTGTAATAAGACCTTGCGGCAACTGCAAATGCTAGCTATCTTGTTGCAAGCTCATGTTATTTGATTTAATAATCTCTGCAAGCAACTCAATTAGTTGATCCACATGGTCTTTTGTATGAGTGGCGGAAAAACTAATCCGCAAGCGCGCTGAGTTTTGCGCAACCGTAGGTGGGCGAATCGCGGATACGATAATTCCTTTGCTAAGCAAGTCGGCGCTTATTTTTAACGCGGTTGCTGAGGAACCTATGATTATGGGTTGTATAGGCGTGGTTGAATTTGTAATGGGTAGTCCTACTTGATCGGCATGTGTACGAAAACGCATTATTAGCGATTGTAATCTTTCTCTACGCCAAGATTCTTTACGCACCAGTCGCAAGCTCGCACGCGTGGCATCTGCTAAAGATGGCGGAAGTGCCGTGGTATAAATATAAGTGCGAGCGCGCTGTATGCACCACTCTATAGTATCTTTATCTGCCGCAACGAACGCCCCGAATGTGCCAAACGCTTTACCTAAGGTGCCGATTAAAATAGTTTCCGTAGCCAGCTGATTTTCTGTGCAGCCTTTTCCCTCTTTGCCTAAAACGCCGATGCCATGAGCATCATCGATGATAAGTTTTGTATCATGTTTGTTTGCGAGGGCTTGTAAACCAGTAACCGGTGTTATGGTTCCATCCATACTAAATACGCCATCAGATAAAATGAATTTAGCTGCATTTTTTTCGTCGATTAGTTTTTTGTCTAGCTCGTTTGTGTCTAAATGTTTATAACGTTTCAGTTGCGCGCGAGCGAGTATGCTCGCATCTACTAATGAGGCATGATTGAGGCGGTCTTCAAAAACAGTTGTGTCGCGATTTGCGAGTGCACTTACGACGCCAAGATTAGCCATGTAGCCGCTTGAAAATAATAAAGTTCGTTCACACCCAATAAACTCGGCGAGTTCCTCTTCTAGAGCATGATGGCTTTTATGATGTCCGGTGATTAGATGGGATGCACCGGTACCGACACCATATTTTTTTGCGCCATCAATTAAGGCTGCAGTAATTTTTGGATGATTGGCAAGGCCAAGGTAGTCATTGCTACAAAAAGACAAAACTTTTTGGCCGTTAATGATCGGCTCTATCTGTTGCGCTGCTGAACTTATATTGCGGATGCGAAACAGATGTTCTTGACGAAGCTTATCTAGCGCAGTTGCTAGATCTTTCATGATAATTAGTTAGTGAATGGTTAGGGTTAGTTTACAGTTGCGTTTGCAGATTCAGCTTCGATAGCTGCATTGTGCTCGCTCGCGATTTGATCTGCTTCAATCCCAAGGCAAGCTAATAAATCTTGGTCTTTGTTCATCGCAGGGTTTTTAGCGGTTAACAAGGTTTCCCCATAGAAAATTGAATTTGCTCCGGCGAAAAAGCATAGGGCTTGAGTTTGATCGTTCATGGTTTCACGTCCTGCAGAAAGACGCACATAGGATTTAGGTAGCATAATTCGAGCTATCGCTATGGTGCGGATAAATTCAAACGGGTCTAATTTTTCTACCCCTTGCAATGGTGTGCCAGGTATCTGAACTAACATGTTTATCGGCACAGATTCTGGATGCTGCGGTAAGCAGGCGAGTTGTAATAACAGGCCAGCTCGATCATTGCGTGATTCACCCATGCCTAATATTCCACCGCAACATACATTGATGTCTGCACTGCGTACATGTTCGAGCGTATCCAGACGGTCTTGGTAAGTACGAGTGGTTATTACGCTACCATAAAATTCGGGTGAAGTATCAAGATTGTGATTGTAGTAATCAAGTCCGGCTGCTTTTAATCGTACTGCCTGTTTTTGTTTAAGCATGCCGAGTGTAACGCAAGTTTCTAAGCCAATCTTTTTTACGATTTTAACCATTTCAACTACATGGTCTAAATGCTTATCTGAGGGGTTGCGCCAAGCCGCACCCATACAAAATCTTGAGGCACCACTGGCTTTCGCTGCCAAGGCACTCTGTTCAACTTCTTCGAGTGATAATAAACGCTCCGGTTCTATATCGGTGTCATAATGGCCACTTTGTGGACAGTAAGCGCAGTCTTCCGAGCAAGAACCTGTCTTAATGGAAAGCAAAGTGCTTATTTGCACTTTATTTGGATTGTGATGTGCGCGCAGCACGGTATGAGCTTTAAATAGAAGATCATTAAAGGGCAATTGATAAAGGTTCAGCACCTCTTTTAATTGCCAGTCGTGCCGGCTAGAGTCAGTCTGCATAATTATACGAATTAAAATTAATGGAAATTGCCCATTGAGCTTGGCAAGTCTAGCCTTTTGCAGTCGGCTGTCAACTTATGGTTGGATTGATAAGTGCAAAAAATCAATAAGATCGTTAAAAATGTAAGCACGTTTTTATATCCAAATATTTGCCTACACTGTAATGATGTAGGTCAAGATGGGCTAGACCTTTGTCGTCGTTGCTACTCTAGTTTGCCCTGGATCATGCATGCCTGTAAGCACTGTGCCATCCCGTTACCTGTCTCCAGCGCGTCAATTTGCGGCGCTTGTAGTAAGCGTGATTTATATTTTGATCAAGCTTTTGCGCCATTTGTATTTGATCAATTTATTCGAGAGGCAGTTTATCAATATAAATTTAATAGCAAATTGAATTATGGAAAATTACTTGCTCATTTATTAGTTCAGTCTATTCAAAATCAAAATCTAACCATTCCAGATGTAATCGTTCCTGTGCCACTGCACCGCAAGCGTCTACGTAAGCGAGGCTTTAACCAGGCATTAGAAATTGCGCGTGTGCTAAGCAAACAAATCGGCGGTGTTATTAGCGTTCAAGATATTCTTCGTGCACGAGAAACACATGCGCAAATGGAGCTAGCGGCGAAACACCGTCATGCGAATGTAAAAGATGCCTTTACGTTATCCGCACCAAAGCCATTATTTAAAAGTCGGCATGTTGTTATTATTGATGATGTGATGACCACTGGAAACACTGTGAATGAAGTGGCTAAGCGCATTAACATGGCCGGCGCTGAACGTGTTGATGTTTGGTGCGTTGCGCGCGTAGTTTAACTGCTAGGGTTAAACCAGTAATGCGCAAATATTCCTATAAAGATCATCAGACCAAAATATTGATTGTTTAAAAACGCATCGAAACAGCGGTCTGCGAAGCGGTGTTTAATGAGTAGTTGTTGATAGATAAAAAAGCCTATGCTTAAAGCTACCACTACAAAATAGATCCAACTTAAGTGCGCATTGATACCGATTAAAATTAAGCAGGCGATGACGAATACTTGCATCAGTCCAACCGCAAATTTATCCAAAGGCCCGAATAAGATAGCAGTGGACTTAACGCCAATTTTTAAGTCTTCTTCACGATCCGCCATGGCATACATTGTGTCATAAGCGGTGGTCCAGAGTACGGTGCAAGTAAATAATAGCCAGGCAATTGGCGGTGGGTACTGATTGTTAGTCGCAGTAAAGGCCATTGGAATTGACCAAGCAAAGGCAGCGCCTAAATGTACTTGGGGTAAAAAATGCAAGCGTTTCATAAAGGGGTAGCTTGCCGCGAGTACGACTCCACCCAGTGCGAATAATATCGTCAGGCGGTTTAAAAAAATCAGCGCAAGTAATAATGCCAACAACAACAGTACCGCAAACACTAGTAATGCTTCGCTTGGCTGAATGGCGCCACTGGCAATGGGTCGTTGTCGGGTGCGGGTAACAAATGGGTCAATATCGCGATCTGCATAGTCATTAATCGCGCAACCCGCCGAGCGCATCAAAATTACACCGATAACAAATACCACGAGTAGCGTTAGGTTGGGGATGCCCTCGGCAGCAATAAACAAGGCCCATAAGGTCGGCCAGAGCAAAAGAAAAATACCGACGGGTTTATTTAGACGAATTAACTTAGCGTATGAGGCAGCTCGACTTATATCTAATAGTGGAGCGTTGGGGATGCGCATTATGTTAGGGATTTAGGCCGCAAATAATTTTGTGCCATGGTAGTGTCTGGACGCTTCCCACGCCATAAATAAAAGGATTCCGCGGCTTGTTCCAGCAACATACCAAAGCCATCTACTATTTGTGTAGCACCATGCTTTTTCGCCCACTGCATAAAGGGCGTAGCAGTATCGCTATATAAAAGATCATAGCAACATGTCTGTGTTCCAATAATTACAGCGGGTAACTCAAGCTCATGATTTTGCAGAGCTGCAGAAGTTGCATGCAGGATTAAATCATAAGCTTGTTCCGGAATTTGATTCAAGCTACAGCTCTGTATGTCGCCCATTTTTTTAAAGTGCTTGGCAATGGTTTCAGCTTTGTGCAGCGTGCGATTCGCAATGGTTAATCCAGCTGGTTTTTCATTCAGTAGTGGTTCAACAATGCCTTGCGTTGCCCCTCCGGCACCGATAATTAATATTTTCTTATCCCGCAATTGTAAACGCAAGGTTTTCTTTAGGTCACGCAATAGGCCAATGCCGTCAGTATTCGTACCGAGATAATCACCATTGTCTTGGCGAATGATCGTGTTCACCGCACCGGCATGTTTGGCAAAGTCGGTAAGCTGGTCTACAAAGTTAAAGGCCTCAAGTTTAAATGGCAGCGTTACATTTAGACCTTGTCCATCGGCATCAAAAAATTTGTTTGCAGAGTATGGAAAGTTATATTTTTCGCCCAATATTTTTTCATAGCTAATGTTCTCACCTGTTTGATCGGCAAAAAGTTGGTGAATTTCGGGCGACTTACTATGGGCAATAGGATTGCCAATGACTGCATATTTAGCCGATATACTTTGTTCAGAATTTTGCTGCATGGATTATTACGTATACTCGATCAACTTGCTTATTCTTGGGTGAATATTAACATTTTATAAACTAGGAATATTTAATGTGATGATGTCTAAAGATAAGTGCACGAATGTCCGCTTACGGGCAAAAGCGGACATTGAGTTTTTATTCTCATTAATTGTTCAACCACAGCAAACCACTTATGAAATGCGATATGCGGTAAAGGGCATTAAGGTGGTGGATATTAGAGTGTGAATTAAAACTATTTTGGGAATAAAAATTGAACTTGAAAGCGAATGGACCACTCCGGGCCAATATCATCAGGCTCTTCGATATTATAAAAAGACTGTAACTGCATATTCAGGTTTTGCTGGCCGACTCTAAAGACTCGCCCGAATCCACCTCCCACGGGTACCGTCCAAGTATTGTCACTATCCGCTTCCCAATTCGCAGTAATAAGCGGTGAGGTCGTTAAATACCAGCCACCGTCCAGATTATAGTTAACGAAAGGCTGCCAAGTGAATATATTTACATCACTGTCACCTGTGAATGACCAAACATTGCTGAATAGTGAACCGACCACCCATGGGCCTTGAATGGTTAGAAACACTACTCCTGGACCCGCGCCCCATTCACCCGCACCGAGGCGGTCATCCGTCGAGGTTGGAATCAGAATTGCCGGACCTGCGCCCCAAATCAAACTTCCCGAATTTTTTGGTGAGAGAAATGCAGTAAATAAGGTATCACCAAGACCATCTTTGCGACTTTGATTTAGTGTGAACGCGGGTTGCGAGATGATTGGCAAAATTGTGCGGGTAATGAGGTTCCATTTTTCCGATAAACTGAAAGGCACTACGGGTTGTATATTCATTACATTCTGCGTCTTTTCTCTCGGACCGAAGTTGAAATTAGTATTATTCTGAAAGGGCACACTGATTAAGCTTGCGACGGGGTTTTGTACGGCTCGAGCAAGCTCCTCGGTTGAATCTTCGCCTGGTTCAATGATGCCGTCACCTTCAGAAGCGAGTGCAATCCCGAAAACAGTTAACATTAGAAACAATACCACCAGAGTTTCCACGATGGTGTTTGCACATTGGCGGTTGCTCATTGTCCTTTCCTTCTATGACTGATGAACTTGTAGAACATCAAGTGCGCGGATCTATCTTTCGCGTTATTCATATTCTCGAATCATCATGATCGTGGCACAGCCCGTACCGCAAGGATGGGTCAAAACGTCCACGAACCATAGGCGCCGAGGGCCTGATACGGGGCATCGTAGTCACCGGCGACACGGCCTGTGAAGTTCGTCGCGTCGAGCTCGTTGTCACCGAGATCCGCGTACGTGTAGACGATGCCCCAGTGGAACTTGCCCGGCCTGCGACGTACCGGAAATAGGGCCGCTTGCTCTTGAAGAGTGAGGCCACCGGCCTGAGCAAAGGCACCGGGAGCTCCACAAGAATGCGATGGTGCTGGCAGCGACACTACGCAGCACAGTGGAACAATCCATGCACAAGTGCATCCTGACCTACTCGGCAATACCGCCCACTGGTCCAACCTCGAAATCGTTTAGGTCCTCACCCTTGGCCGGACCCTTGGTACCCGGCAGAATCTCGAATCCCAGTTCGAAATCGACCATCATCGATGCGAGCTGGCCCAGCACCTCCTGGTTACCTTTAACCTTGGCCGTACCATCCTCGATCTGGTCGGTAAGCTTTTTGGCGCCCATCCTGGTCTGCTCCAGGTCGGAGCGATTGATAGTAATCGTCAGGTCGGCATCATCAGCTTGATAACCCTCGATGTTGGTCAACGCCTCATTACTAAGCTCGATAAGGTATTTCTCGCCGTTATCCGGGGTCACCAGGTTGATCTTGAAAGTAACGCCCTCGGCCTTGCTGCTGTCCATGCGAATGCCGAGAAAATCAAGGAACAGGCCAGTCGACATGGCGCGAATCATATCGGGTCCGCCGGTTTTCGGCGATGCACCCTCCGGGATACCCGAACGCAATTCATAGGCTCCAGAAAGAAAGGCGTTGCGCAAACCGGTATTTTCCTGCTGGTAGCCTATCTGCTCATAAACGTCCGCGAGCAAGTCCTTGCCTGCCTGATTCTGCGGCTCGGCGAATACGAGCTTATCCAGGATTTCCGATGCCGCAAGATACTCGCCTTTGTCATAAAGTTTCTTGCCTTCTTTCATGATTTTCTTGCTGCCTCCCATCATCCTTACATATAGCGGTGCGGAATCGCGCGGTGACAGCGGAATCAGGGTGGCCGGATTATTGTCCCAGTGACCAAGATAATAATTGACGATACCCCGGCTGTTGTTCTCCCGGGAGCCGTGATAAAAGCCAGTCGTCCAGCCCTTGTCCAGACTGGCCGGCGACTGGTAGACGTTGTGAATCTCGTTAATGGTGACGCCCTGGTTGACGTGGTGTAACACCTCGTTGTTCATGTGCGCATAAATATCGCGCTGGTCCCTGAGCACTTCCTGAACGCGCTTGTTGCCCCAACGCGGCCAGTGATGCGAGGCGAACATCACTTCGGCTTTCGTTCCATATTTATACAGTGCTTCATTGATGTATTTTGACCAGCGCAGTGAATCGCGTACCTGTGCGCCACGCAGGGTATAGATATTGTGGACCAAGCCAACAACGTTTTCAGCCGTCCACAGGCCTTTTATGCTCGGAATCCAGGTGTTCATCTCCGAAGGAGCCTCGGTGCCGGGCGTGTTCTGGAATTCCATTTTAATACCGTCAACATCGAATACCTCAATGTCCTTCTCTACAATTCGCGTCGGCGGAATCAGACCAGTATTGCCGGCGGCGACATTCAGCTGAAGCCCCTGGCCGGCATGGCCATAGGGACTGGCGGGTAATAGCACCCCATACTGGTAGAACAAGCGGCGGCTCATGGCGTTGCCGGCATAGACATTTTCGGATATGGCATAGGCCATAAAATCGCGCGGCGCGATGATCTCCACCTTGCCCGATATGACGTCAGCTTCGTCAACAATGCCACGCACGC
>JAPUHH010000009.1 GCA_027297825.1 Gammaproteobacteria bacterium | reverse complement strand
TTGCCGAAGTATCGTTTTGCGAGTGCGAATATCCGTTACGAAACCCATATTATTTCAGCTCTCTTAATTCTATTTTGATCATTTTTGTAAATTTTCACCACTGAATTTAAATCGATCTTTAATATTGACAAACACGACTTAAAAACACTATGCGTTACCAGAATATTTATTCCAAATGCTTTATAACAAGGAAATGATCATGCTCTAAACCCACGCCTAACTTGCAGTATCTGTTCTGCTGGAAATAGCTTTTCGCACTAGCTCCTTGCTCTAAAACTTCAACAGCTAGCGAAACGATCATGCTAGGCCAAAACTCTTTCTTTTAATATCTCTACAGCCGGCAGAGGCCTGCCTTCCAAATATTCTAAGAATGCTCCGCCTCCAGTTGAGATATAAGAGATTTGATCTTCAAGACCAAACTTATCGACTGCAGCTAAAGTATCTCCTCCACCGGCAATTGAAAATGCTTTGCTATTTGCAATCGCTCTCGCCACGGTCTCTGAACCATGCGAAAAAGCCTCAAATTCAAAAACACCTACCGGCCCGTTCCAAACGATGGTACCCGCATCGGCCATATATGATGCTAGTTTTTGCGCTGATTGTGGACCAATATCCAAAATCATATCCTCATCACTTACCTCATCTACCAATTTTACAGTCGCAGTAGCATGTTCAGAGAATTCTGTGGCACATACCACATCAGTAGGCAGAGGTATCTGAGTATTTTTGCTGCGAGCTTTCGCCAATAAATCTTTTGCCTTGCTCAACAGATCTTTTTCATAAAGTGATTTGCCTATCGGTTTTCCCATTGCGGCCAGAAATGTATTTGTTATTCCTCCACCGACAATCAATTGGTCTACTTTGTCCAGCAACGTCTCTAACACGGTCAGCTTTGTAGAAACTTTAGAGCCCCCAACGATCGCTACCATGGGCCTGCCCGGATCCTTTAATGCCTTATCCAAGGAGTCTAATTCTTTTTTTAACAACGGACCTGCGCATGCAATCGGTGCATATTTAGCCACACCATGAGTGGAAGCTTGCGCACGGTGTGCGGTTCCGAATGCATCCATCACATAGATATCACATAAACTTGCCATTTTTTTTGCAAGTTGGTCGTCATTAGCTTTTTCGCCCACTTGAAAACGTACATTTTCACACAGCACAATCTCACCCGAATCAAGCTCTACACCATCAATCCAGTTCTTTTCGAGTCGCACATTGAGATCACATATATCACCAAAGTAGTTAGCAATGGGCAACAAAGATTGTTCTTCGTTATATTGCCCTTCCATGGGACGACCACGGTGAGATAGCAGTATAACTTTTGCGCCTTTTTCTATAGCGAGATGAATCGTCGGTAACGCAGCCTGAATACGTTTCGCACTTGTCACACGCCCGTCTTTAACTGGAACATTAAGGTCTTCACGAATCAACACACGTTGATTCGTGAGATCAAGATCAGCCATGCTCAATATAGACATGGTGTTATAGTCGGTCCGTCAACAACAAAAATAAATAAGATTAATATATATTTTTTGCTATTTAGCATTCATCAAAGCAACTGTAGTGTCTAACATTCGATTAGAGAAGCCCCACTCATTGTCATACCACGAGCATACTTTTACGGTGCGTTTTCCCATCACTTTAGTCAGTGATGCATCAAAATTGGAAGAATGTGGATCATGATTGAAATCGACAGACACTAAAGGCGCATCTACGTAATCCAGCACATGTCCATCTGCGGCTTCTTTCATCACCGCATTCACTTCTTCAACTGTGGTATCGCGTGACGCAAGAAATGTAAGATCCACAAGTGAAACATTAATGGTTGGCACACGCATTGAGAAACCATCTAGCTTGCCGTTCAACATTGGTAATACTAGTCCTACTGCAGCTGCAGCACCCGTCTTGGTTGGAATCATCGACATGGTCGCAGAACGCGCACGTCTTAAGTCGCTATGGAATACATCCGTTAACACTTGATCATTGGTATACGCGTGAATGGTAGTCATCACACCGTTTTCTACGCCAATTTTTTCATGCAATGGCTTAACTAACGGCGCCAAACAATTTGTTGTGCAAGATGCATTTGAAATTACCGTATCACTTGCCTTTAAGATGTCATGATTAACACCATAGACTATTGTTGCATCTACATCATTGCCGCCTGGGGCAGAAATTATTACTTTTTTCGCGCCTGCTTTTAAATGTGCAGATGCCTTTTCTTTACTGGCAAAAAATCCTGTGCTTTCATGCACCACATCAACGCCTAATTCACCCCAAGGTAATTTGCTTGGATCACGCTCTGCACAAACGCGGATACGGTCACCATTAATGACAATATGATCGCCATCCACTTCTACGGTGCCATTAAATTTTCCATGTACCGTATCGAAACGAGTTAGGTGCGCATTGGTTTCTGCATCGCCCAAGTCATTAACTGCAACCACTTGAATTTCTTTATCGCGACCCGACTCATAAATGGCACGCATTATATTTCTGCCGATTCGACCGTAACCATTAATTGCAATTTTTATAGCCATTACCTTCTCCGTCCTTGCTTTCTTAAATATAAATATTTACTTAACCTAGCATCTCAAGCGCATGCTTAATGATATTCTCTTCACTAAATCCAAAATGCTGCATCACTATACCGCCTGGCGCAGAGGCGCCAAAAGTCGAGATACCGATTGTGCATCCATCTAAACCAACGTATTTTGACCAGTAATCGGGTACTCCGGCCTCAATTGCAAGTCGCTTAGTAACCTTTCTAGGCAGTACTGATTCCTTGTACTGATCATCTTGAGCGTCAAATACATCTGTACTCGGCATTGACACTACACGTACTTTCCTGCCTTGCTGATTCAATTGCTGTGCTGCATCCAGAGTAAGACTCACTTCGGAACCTGTCGCAATCATAATAAGCTCAGGCTCTTCTGCACAGTCATGCAATACATAACCGCCCTTAGCTATTGCGGCAACTTGCTCCGCACTACGTTCTAAGAATGTTAAATTCTGTCGTGAAAAAATCAAACAACTTGGGCCTGATGAACGCTCGATCGCAAATTTCCATGCTACGGCAGATTCAACTGTATCTGCGGTACGCCAAACCGACATATTTGGAATATATCGAAGCGTTGCGAGTTGTTCAACCGCTTGATGCGTGGGGCCGTCTTCGCCTAGCCCAATGGAATCATGCGTGTAAATAAAAATGTTGCGCAATCCCATTAACGCTGCCATACGTAAAGCGTTGCGCGCGTAATCAGAAAATGCAAGAAATGTTGCGCTATAGGGAATAAATCCACCATGCAGAGCAAGCCCAGAATTAATCGACGACATGCCAAATTCACGCACACCGTAGTGAATGTAATTCCCAGCTGCATCCGCTGCACTCAGGCTTTTCGAGCCTGACCACCAAGTGTTATTCGAAGGAGTCAAATCTGCCGAACCACCAATTAACTCTGGCAGTAACTTGGCATAACCATCCAGCGCAAGCTCTGAAGCTTTCCGCGTGGCGACGGCTTTTTTCTCATCTACCGCATTCTGTACAACCTTTTCGGCTTCCGTTTTCCAATTTGCGGGTAAGGCCCCATCCATTCTTCTTAAGAACTCTTTGGCTTGCTCAGGATATTTTTCTTGGTATTGGGTGAATCTTTCTTGCCACTGCGACTCTTGTTGCACACCGCGCTCCACCGCATTCCATTCCTTATAGATATTATCTGGAATGACAAAAGGCTCATGCTCCCAACCTAATTGCTTACGCGCTAACTGAATTTCTTCATCACCAAGTGGCGCACCATGGGTGGCGGCCGTACCCTGTTTGTTCGGCGATCCACAACCAATAATGGTTTTACAACAGATTAAGGTCGGCTTTGATGTTTCACTTCTGGCTGCTTCTATCGCGGTTTTAATTTGGGCCGCATCATGTCCATCTACTGCTTCGACCACATGCCAACCATAAGAGCGAAATCGCATTGGTGTGTCATCGGTAAACCAGCCTTCAATCTCGCCATCGATGGAAATACCATTGTCATC
>JAPUHH010000089.1 GCA_027297825.1 Gammaproteobacteria bacterium | reverse complement strand
GAGTCAATGGGTGATGCTTTACGTGTGACATTAGTCGCTACAGGTATCGGTTCTCAATCTATGTCGATGCCAGTTAAGCCCACGGTTAAACTTGTTGAAGCACGTGAGAGTGAGTCTGAAGCCAATAATGACGAAATCGAACGGCCCATGGCGACTCACGCGGACAATCGTGCAAAAGTCGTTGAAAAGGAAGGTAACTATGATTTGGACTATCTCGATATTCCAGCGTTTTTGCGCCGGCAGGCAGATTAGCCGGAACCTATGCCTTGCAGAAGGTTCAAAACCCACGGCGACGAGATGGTGAAATATATGTAATAATGTCGCGGTTTTTCAAGAATGGTGCCTTAAGTGGTTAATAACTCGGCATCTTGAGTAAAACAGCGACATACATTAACAAGCGATCAATAGGATTTACGGCCTGTGATAAAACAAAGAACATTAAAAAATGTCATCCGCGCGACGGGAGTAGGTCTTCACACTGGTAAAAAGGTGTATCTAACGCTACGGCCTGCGCCGGTGGATTCAGGTGTAATCTTTCGGCGAGTCGACCTTGACCCACCCGTAGAGATCAAAGCCAGCCCTGATAATGTTGGAGATACTCGGCTGTCGACAACTCTGGTCGCTGCAAATGATGTGCGAATTTCTACAGTAGAGCATTTGTTATCGGCCATTGCTGGCTTAGGTATTGATAATACCTGTGTGGATGTGAGTGCGCCTGAAGTTCCAATTATGGATGGCAGTGCTGGACCCTTTGTTTTTTTAGTGCAGTCAGCCGGTATTGTTGAGCAAAATGCGCCGAAGAAATTTATCCGCATTAAAAAATCCGTTGAAGTTAAAGAAGATGATAAGTGGGCAAGATTAGACCCATATGATGGCTTCAAAGTAGTCTTTACGATCGATTTTGATCATCCAGTCTTTAAGGCGGGCCCACAAACGGCTGAGGTGGATTTCTCGACTACTTCATTTGTTAAAGAAGTCTCGCGCTCACGCACATTTGGTTTTATGCGTGATTTCGAAACTTTACGGTCAAGAAACTTAGCTTTAGGCGGCAGTCTAGATAACTCAATTGCGGTAGATGACCATCGCATATTGAATGAAGATGGTTTGCGTTATGAGGACGAATTTGTAAAGCACAAAATTTTGGATGCCATTGGGGATTTATATTTACTCGGGCATAGTCTAATAGGTGCCTTTAGTGGTTATAAATCAGGGCATGCGTTAAATAACAAATTACTACGTAAGCTGGTTGCTGAGACTGAGGCTTGGGAAGAGGCAACATATGAAGATAATGAAGAAGCGGTGCCGATATTCTATAGTCGCCCAGTGAGCGCCGGGGCATAATAAGCATAAATTCAGATAGTTGTTTATATCAACTAGTTTTATTACGTAGTGCTAGGCGCTGCAGGGCTTTCTTCAGACTTTCATCTTCTATTCCGTTGGCGCATTCATTGATGATCTGAGCGCTTGGCCTTGAGAGGGGCAGTGGCTTAGTCGGTGGTTCTACGCCGTTGACAACATTACTGATCCTAATCTTTATTCGGTTCAAGTATTCCTTTACAGTAAGGCTTAATTCTTGATTCAATTGCTTTAGGATTTCGCGTTGTTGAAAGCGAATTAGGCTGGCTCGACTAGGGTCATCAGTGATGATTGTGAGGGTGCGATCGTTAATATTCGCTACCCAGCAATGGTTAGCCAAGTCTGCAGATAACTGCATCCTGATACTTAAGGTGAGTCTGTGCAGGAGCTTAGCTTTTTTCTGCAAGTCTTTGCTGATATGGGTGGATAGTTTTTGCACTAACAGCTGGTCAATTTGTGAAATGGATTTTAATAATGGCTTGGAACAAGAATCTTCGTTAATAGAATAATATAATTATAAACGATATGAACATTATCATTTTTCCTCGTCCGCGAACACGTTTCACACATGTTAATTACCTGCACGGTTGGAACAAGATTGGCGCATTTCTAGGTTTAATTGCATTAACAATAGTATTACTCAGCGGTGGCTATCTTCTTGGCGTGTCCTTTGGGCACAGGGCAATTTTGAGTGAGTGGAAAGCAGATGTAGTGGAGCAAAAAGCGAGTCTGAATTTAGCTAAACAAGAAAGCCAAGCGGAAATTAATGCACTCACAACAAAAGTTGGTTTGCTGCAAGCACATGTAAATCGTATTGATGCATTAGGAAATATGCTGGTTAATATGGCAAATCTTGATGCCGATGAATTTAGTTTTGATTCAACTCCTGGGGTTGGCGGTCCACACCTTGCTGTGGAAAATGAAACTCAAGTTGATATGGAAATTGATGCGGTACTGGGGAGAATTAATGCTGAATTAGAGGGGCGCGAGCATCAGCTGCAAGTATTAAGTGATTTGTTAATTGATAAAAAACTTAAACAAGAGACTTACCCGCAAGGCCGACCTGTGATCCATGGTTGGATATCCTCTTATTTTGGCAAGCGTCGCAGTCCTTTTTCCGGGAAAACTGAAGTTCATCGCGGTGTAGATTTTGCAGGTAAATCCGGTAGCGATGTGGTTGCCGTTGCAGGCGGGATTGTTTCACGGGCTGGCAAAAATGGGGGTTATGGCTATTTCATTGAAATTGATCATGGTAATGGCTATACCACACGTTATGGGCACAATCAGATGCTTCTAGTGGCGGGCGGTGAAGCGATCAAAAGAGGGCAAGTGATTGCGAAATTAGGCAGTACTGGGCGTTCTACAGGCCCACACGTTCATTTTGAGGTGCTCCAAGACGGAGCTCGAATCGATCCAATAAAGTTTGTTCAATAGCTTCATTGCAGACCCTAATAAATCCAGTTAGTCTTCATTTGGCATAGCTTTTCTTCTAAAAGCTATTTTTTAATATTTACCAGTAGTTACTGTATTTATCGACTAAATTTGCCTGCTTCACTACTAAGCGGTATGCAAAATTGTAGCTCATTTATTCACATTTAGTTCTAAGCACCTATAAATTCCCTATGTTTGAAAAAGTGACAAAAAAGCTTTTTGGTAGCCGTAATCAAAGGCTGCTAAATGACTATAACAAGACCGTCCAAAAAATAAATGCGCTGGAGGCTGCATATAGCGCGCTCAGCGATGCAGCGTTGCAGCAAAAAACCATGGAATTTCGCCGGCAGGTTGAAAATGGTACGAGCTTAGATGAATTACTACCAGACGCGTTTGCTATGGTGAGAGAGGCATCAAAGCGCACGCTTGGCATGCGACATTTCGATGCGCAACTCATTGGAGGCATGGTGCTACATGATGGAAATATCGCTGAAATGCGTACCGGTGAGGGTAAAACCTTAGTCGCAACCTTGCCGATGTATCTCAATGCGCTGAGCGGCAATGGCGCGCATGTGGTTACGGTTAACGACTATCTTGCGCAACGCGATTCAGAATGGATGGGAGAGATATATCGTTTTCTTGGTTTGACTGTGGGCGTGGTTACCGGTGGCATGATGCATACAACACGTCAACAAGCTTATGCGGCGGATATTACTTATGGTACCAATAATGAATTTGGTTTCGACTATCTGCGTGACAACATGGAATTTGTTGTTGCAGGCTGTGTACAACGCGATTTGAATTTTGCGGTCGTGGATGAGGTGGATTCAATTCTTATCGATGAGGCGCGCACACCCTTAATTATATCTGGGCCAACTGGAGAAAACTCCGAATTGTATAAGGACATTCATGGTCTTGTGCCCAAGCTTATCAAGCAGCAAGAAGAAGAGGGTCCTGGCGACTATAGTGTTGATGAGAAAAGTAAACAAATCTTTCTAAGCGAAGATGGTCACCAACACATTGAAGATTTACTTCTACAGCAAGGACTTTTAAACAATAGTGAAACGCTTTATGACGTTACTAATATCAATTTATTGCATCATGTGAATGCGGCCTTGCGTGCCAATGTGTTATTTCAAAAAGATGTTGATTACATTGTACGTGATAATCAAGTCGTCATCGTGGATGAGTTTACTGGCCGGACGATGCCTGGTAGACGTTGGTCGGATGGTTTGCATCAGGCAGTTGAAGCAAAAGAAGGTGTAAAAATACAAGAAGAGAATCAAACTTTAGCTTCGATTACTTTTCAGAACTATTTCCGTTTATATAACAATCTTTCCGGTATGACCGGAACCGCCGATACAGAAGCCTATGAGTTTCAATCTATCTATGATTTAGAGGTCGTGGTGATTCCTACGAATGAACCGATGGTGCGTAAAGATATGGGTGACTTGGTGTATCTGACCATATCAGAGAAGTATGACGCGGTCATTAGTGATATCAAAGATTGCGCAACGCGTAGTCAGCCTGTATTAGTAGGAACCACATCGATCGAATCTTCTGAGCTTATATCTGCTGCACTGCAAAAGGCTAACATTGAGCATCAGGTATTAAATGCGAAACAGCATGAAAAAGAATCGCATATCATTACTCAAGCAGGTCGCCCTGGTACGGTAACGATTGCTACCAACATGGCAGGCCGTGGGACGGATATCGTGCTTGGTGGCAGTTTAGATGCGCAGCTGCAAGTGCTAGGGCCAGATGCGACTAAAGATGAGCATACCTCTGTAAAAGCCGAGTGGCAGCAGCAACATGATGCAGTCATTCAAGCGGGTGGGCTACACATTATTGGTACCGAGAGGCACGAATCACGCCGCATCGACAATCAATTGCGTGGACGTTCTGGCAGGCAAGGCGATCCTGGCTCAAGTCGCTTTTATTTGTCCATGGAAGATAACTTAATGAGAATTTTCGCATCCGAAAAAGTTCGTGGGCTGATGCAGAAACTCGGTATGGAGCAGGGTGAATCGATTGAACATCCTTGGGTATCAAAGGCAATTGAAAACGCACAACGAAAAGTAGAAGCGCATAACTTTGATATTCGTAAGCATTTACTTGAATACGATGATGTTGCGAATGACCAGCGAAAAGTTGTCTATGAACAACGCCGAGATCTAATGCAATCAGAAGACATCGAAGAAAATCTTGTAGCGATACGAGAAGATGTAACGGATAACACCATTAGTGGCTACCTACCAGTCGGCAGTATGGAGGAACAATGGGATATCGGTGGCTTAACGAAAGCGTTTGAAAACGAGTTTGGGCTATCTTTTCCCGTCAAGCAGTGGCTTGATGAGGAAGACTCTATTGCAGAAGAGGAAGTGCGAGAGAGAATCCATCAACGCGTTGCTAAGTTATTTAAAGAGAAAGAAGATCGTGTTGGAGCCGAAATCATGCGCCGGCTCGAAAAAGATATCATGTTGAAAGTTTTAGATAACCGCTGGAAAGAACATCTGGCTGCAATGGATTATCTGCGCCAAGGTATTGGCTTGCGCGGTTATGCGCAAAAAAATCCTAAACAAGAATATAAGCGAGAGGCATTTGAATTATTCCAACAAATGTTGGAGCAAATTAAACATGAAGCTATTTCTCTTATTGCTAGAGCGGAATTGCCAACCTTAGAAGAAATTAAAGCGATGGAAGCCGCGCAACAAGTGCCTAAGAATATTGAATTTCAGCATGCACAAGCAGATGAGGTGCTACGTTCCCGGCAACAAGCTGGTGCTGCAGATGATCAGCCGAAGCAAAAGCCATTTAAGCGCACTCAAAAAAAATTGGGGCGTAATGATCCTTGTCACTGTGGATCTGGTAAAAAGTTCAAGCAGTGTCACGGCAAGTTAGTCTAACTGTTCATTGATTATTCGTTGAATTAAGTTTTATTAGTAAAATATTTTTATATGGCGATTTCATTAACATCCCCAATATCATTGCTTCCAGTAAAAGGCATAAGGATAGCAACCGCCGCGGATGAAATTCGATATCAGACTCGCGATGATGTAGTGCTATTCGAGCTGTGTAAAAATGCTCAAACCGCTGTTGTATTCACTAAAAACCAGTTTTGTGCTGCGCCGGTGATTGTTTCTAGGCAAAATCTAAATGTTTCTCAACCAAGATATCTGTTGGTTAACTCTGGCAATGCAAATGCCGGATTAGGTGTTCAAGGTCTTGCTGATGCAAAAACTTCATGCGCAACATTGGCAAATGAATGTGAGTGTAGTGAAGAAGAAGTCTTACCATTTTCAACCGGTGTAATTGGTACGCGTATGCCAGTTGATAAAATGATGCGAAAAATACCTAGCATGCTAGAGAATTTGCAAGAAAGTGCTTGGTTAAATGCAGCTGAGGCGATTATGACCACGGATACAGTGAGTAAAGGCTGGTCTAAGCAAATGGATTTGGACGGGCATCAGGTAACCATTACTGGTATTGCTAAAGGCTCGGGAATGATACGTCCTGATATGGCAACGATGTTGGCATTTGTGGCAACTGATTTAGGGGTGGACTCCATAATACTTAAAAACATGCTTACAGATGCAGTGGATCAATCATTTCATTGCATCACAGTTGATGGCGATACCTCTACTAATGATGCTTGCACGCTAACTGCGACGGGACAGGCTGGAATTCACTTTGATGAGTTATCTAAACAAGCTAAAGCTGAATTTATTGAAGTTTTAAATACATTGTTCTTGAGCTTAGCGCAGTCCATTATTCGGGATGGTGAAGGCATTACAAAATATATTTCAATTAAAGTAGACCAAGCTAAAGATGAATTTATGGCGCGCGCAATTGCCTTTACTATTGCTCACTCGCCGCTGGTGAAAACAGCCGCCTTTGCAAGTGATCCAAATTGGGGCCGAATATTAGCTGCAGCAGGGCGCGCTGAAGTTCAAGGTTTAGAGGTTAATAAATTGTCATTGTCTATCAATAAGCTTCAGGTGATTGCAGAAGGTGAAGTTGCGATAGATTATACAGAGGATAAAGGTTCGCGCGAGATGAGTAAGGATGAGATTGAGTTTTGCTTGCAACTAGGATTGGGGGAAAGTAGTGCAAATGTATGGACGACGGATCTTTCTTATGATTACGTCAAGATTAATGCGGAGTATCGAACTTAATCTCCTGATTGTTAGTGAAGCCAAATATATACCAAGAATTTATTCATGTCGTAATTGGTATTCTCAAAAATACTAAAAACGAAGTTCTTGTTGCTAGGCGGCGAGATGATGCTCATTTAGGGGGCTTGTTGGAGTTCCCTGGTGGCAAGTTAGAAGCTAATGAGTCTCCAGAGGAAGCATTAGAGCGTGAATTAAAAGAAGAGTTGAATATTCAAGCGCATCAGTTCTCACCACTTATTCAGATTCCATATTCATATCAGGATCGCAGAGTGATGCTTGATGTATACACGATTAATGATTATTCGGGCTCGGTTATTGAGAATGAATCACAACCGCTTGATTGGAAGGATATATCAGCACTAAATAGCACAGATTTTCCAAGTGCGAATCACGGCATCATTCGTGCGTTGCAACTCCCAAAATTAATCTCGGTTACACCAGAGTTTACTCACGGACCTGATAGTTTCATGACGCGCTTTGAAAATGTAGTGAAAAATGATGGAGTGGCTATGATTCACTTGCGTTCTCATGAATTGAATGATGCGAAATATATGCAGTTAGCGGCTAAATGTTTAAACCTATGTCGCCAATATGGCACTGAGCTTGTTTTGAATCGTGATGTGAAATGTTTAAATAAACTCAATGTTGCAGGTTTGCATTTAACTAGTAAAAAATTATTAGCAACTGCTGAAAATCCCATTAGGAAAAAATGCTGGGTGAGTGCCTCATGCCATAGTCTTGATGAGGTGCTGCATGCATCAAAAATAGGGCTGGATTATATTTTTCTAGGCCCAGTAATAGAAAAAAATACAAATACCAATATACGTCCACTTGGTTGGGATGATTTTCGTGTAGTGGCAGAACAGAGTTTAATTCCTGTCTATGCAATTGGAGGTCTTTCGACAGCTGATGTTGATGCTGCAATCAAGAACGGTGGGCAAGGAATTGCTGCTATTCGTGATCTGTGGAAATGATCGAGACTTAAAATCTCAGAGAATACTGAAACTTACAGATCACATTTAGAATGTACAGCATGCTAATTTGAACTCTATATCTTCATGGGTTTGTTTAGGGTTGGAATTGGGGTCGGTTTGTTCTAGAAAGCGAATTGAAAATCGGTGCTTACCTGCACTGCATTCAGGGAAGAGATTGCCTTTTTTAGTCATACCAATTCGTAGTAGTTGATTCGGCTGGCTTAGCTCAAGACTTTGATCATAGAAGCCTTTATGTGCAGTTTGGTCGGCATATGGCGTGCTCTCTCTTATTAGCTGCAAAACCTGAGTTACACCTTCTTGTACAATTTCAAATGGCGCAACCCACCGCAGCAGCATTTTCTTGCGTAGTGTATGAGCTTGCGCTAACCAGTGATGATATTCCGGTAAATCAAAATCACAGGTGCCACCCGGTATAACAGCACGTTGGCGAATACTGCTGATAAAGGCATTGTTGTTTAGATGGTAGCCTAATTGACCTTGAGAAGTGTGTAACTGGTCAAAAATAGATTTATGATTAGTAAGGATATACAGAAGTTTAGCGGTATTTAATTTAGGCTTATTCGCTAGGGGTTCAAGAGTGTCTATTTGTCGTTTTATTTCTTTTAATAGTTCTTGTTTTAAATCGCCCCGCGAGACTAGGCTTAACACTTCAATTAGCGCCATTAGAGCTGCATGTGAATCTTCGGGTTCTTGTCGTTGTGAAAATAGCCTAAAACGATTCATCAATTGCTCATACCTTAAGAAGGTGCGCATACGTTCATTTAGGGGCTGCTCGTAGCTAATAACAGTTGGATCTAGGTAACTATTCACGACGGCTTTGCGGCTCCTTTTTGCATACTGAATTTTTCATGCAGTATAGCAATCTTTGCTCTGAGAGATTTCATGCTGTCGTGATTTTCTATAACGTCATCTGCAAGCTGCAAGCGTTCATCTCTGCGAATTTGCGTTGCAATAATTGCTTTAACATGTGTTTCGCTGCACTTGTCGCGTAGCATTACCCTATGGATCTGTTCTTCAATGGTACAGTCTACAACTAAAGTTCTATCAATTAAGTTCGTGCGTTTTGTTTCTAATAATAATGGAATGACGACTATGCAGTAATCAGTATTTAAGGATTTTAATTTATGATAAATCTCTTCGTAAACCAGAGGGTGTAAAATATTTTCTAGTTTGTGACGAATCTCTGGATTCGAAAAAACTGCCTGCCTAAGTTTGTCGCGTTGTAGAGCTCTCGCATTATCAAAATATTCAGCACCGAGATCTTGGTATAATATTTCCGAGACACGAGTGGTTTGTGTAAGTTCTCGGGCGATGGTGTCGGCATCGATAATGGAGATGTTGAAATCTTGCTGGAAAATATTGGAAACGATGCTTTTTCCACAACCAATGCCACCTGTAAGTCCGATCACCAACATAATAATCAATTATGGCTAAAATTTACGTGGTTGTAGTTAGGTAAAAGCCCATAAGTTGATTACCGTACAACATAACAATCCAACCCGCTACTGCGAGATAAGGTCCAAATGGGATGGGTGCGCTGCGCTCTTGTAGCTTTGTCGCAATCATCGTGAGGCCAATAATAGCCCCGACAGCAGACGATAATAGAATGATTAAAGGTAATGACTGCCACCCAAGCCACGCGCCAAGTGCAGCCAGTAATTTAAAATCTCCATATCCCATACCTTCTTTCCCAGTGACGAGTTTGAATAGGTGGAAAACCAACCATAGCGCTAGATAACCGAATATCGCGCCAAGAATACTTGAAGTTAAATCTGTATAGGTTGAAAAAATATTTAAAATGATGCCAAGCCATAGTAGTGGCAAGGTCATATTGTCAGGTAATAATTGTGTCTTAATATCAATGCCACTTAGCGCAATTAAGTACCAAGTGAGTGCCACGGCACCGAGTGATTGAAGGCTAATGCCGAATTTCCAAACGACAAAAGTGGTAAGAATTGCGGTAAATAGCTCAACTAGAGGGTATTGCAGCGAAATTTTTATTCCGCAGTTGCTACATTTTCCTCTTAGAAAGAGGTAGCTGATAATCGGAACATTTTCAATAGCTTTGACTTGATGATTGCAAGAAGGGCAGTGAGACCGAGGGGTGCACAGGTTGTATTTTTCTTGAGAAGAGCTGTTTGTATTCTGCTCAAGAAGTTCTTGGCAATCTGTTTTCCACTGCCGCTCTAGCATCAGTGGAACACGGTGAATTACAACGTTTAAAAAGCTACCTAGAAGTGAACCAATTACAAAGCTAGAGACTAACAATATTGGAAGGTTATTCGCTAGGTAACTTAACAGGAGATTACTTGAAGGATCCAAGACTTGCTACAGGAGAGCGTTATATAAAAATTTATACGACTGCACCCAGTTTGAAGATTGGGAGGTACATCGCGATTACTAATCCACCGACCATTACGCCTAGTACCGCCATGATTAAAGGTTCTAACAGACTGCTTAAGCCATCAACAAGATCATCTACTTCTGCTTCATAGAAATCAGCTATCTTGCTTAGCATTTCGTCTAATGAGCCAGATTCTTCGCCAATGGCAATCATTTGTACCACCATATGAGGGAAAATTGCGGTTGCTCGCATACTTTGCTGTAGCTGCGTGCCTGTAGATACTTCGTCTCTCATACGCAACGTGGCTTCTTCATACAGTGCATTGCCGGTAGCGCCTGCAACAGACTCCATGGCTTCTACTAAGGGTACACCAGCAGCAAACATAGTCGATAAGGTTCGTGCAAATCTGGCAATTGCAGATTTTTCTAGAATAGTACCTATTATGGGAATTTTGAGTGACATTACATCAAGACTACGTCTCAAGGTCGGCGATTTTTTCTTAGCGTTAATAAATGCAAATACTGCAGCCCCGATCACAAGCAGAGCGGCCCACCACCACTTT
>JAPUHH010000088.1 GCA_027297825.1 Gammaproteobacteria bacterium | reverse complement strand
AGATAAAATCAAAACTAACGCAGCACTAAACAAGTCGGAGCAACAGCTTTCTGCCCGACTCATGCGGGTTAATCATGCTGGTGAAATAGCAGCGCAGGGGCTTTACCATGGCCAAGCATTAACTGCACGGCAAGAAAATATCAAACAACAGATGCAACAATGCGCAGAAGAAGAGCAAGCACATCTGGCATGGTGTGAGAAACGACTTACGGAGCTTGATGACCACCCCAGTGTACTCAGCCCAGTTTGGTATTTAGGCTCTTATGCGCTTGGAGCTGCCACGGGATTACTAGGGGACAAATGGAGTTTAGGCTTTATCTCCGAAACAGAAAAACAAGTCGTACAACATCTGAATGAACACCTCTCGCGCCTGCCCGAGCAAGATCATAAAAGCCGTGAAGTGTTATTAAAAATGCGTGAAGAAGAAGTCCTGCATGACAAAACGGCTCAAGCTGCGGGTGCATACGCATTACCAAAGCCGGTCAAATTAGTCATGCGTGCCGTATCAAAGCTAATGACCCGAACTGCTTATTGGGTATAGTCAGCTCGCATTTTGCTCGAGACTGCTTGTTAGAATCTGCAAGCGGTTGACGATATAGATGAAATGCATAGTTTCGAAGCAAATAGTCTATTTTTTCATATAAACTTTCCGGTTTTTGCCTGGTTCTCACGTCACCCAGCTTGCCCTTCATTCAAGCCATTGCGACGGCAATATCTTTCACTCTAGAGCGGCGCATCTCTCAGCCAAAACTCCTTGTCCTGGTGCAATATGCAGGCTATTCAAGGGAGTTAATACCGTAAAAAATCTCACTCATTTCTTTTTTAAGTTGCAGTTCAATCACTTCTAGCTCGGCAGCATGCACATCCTTCTCGCCTCTTCCAAATAAATAATTATCAATGTTGAAGTCATTTAACAACATCTTTGTGTGAAAAATATTTTCTTGGTCTACATTCATATCAATCATTTGATACTGTTTTTTAGTTTTTTCTGACAAGTAATCTTGAATGGTCGTAATCTCGTGATCAATATAATGCTTTTGCCCAATGATATCGCGCGTGAATCCACGTACTCGATAATCTAAAACCACAATATCTTCATCAAAACTATCAATAAGAAAATTTAATGCTTTGAGTGGTGAAACACGCCCACAAGTGGAGACATCAATATCGACACGAAATGTGCTAATGCCGTTATCGGGATGATATTCAGGATAGGTATGCGCGGTTACATGGCTTTTATCTAAATGTGCAACTGCAGAATCCTTCAATGCACTTTGCTTTTGTTTGTATTGCAAATTATCTTCAGAAATTATAGCTTCCGTTAGAATTGGCTCTTCGGATATGAGGCACGTAACACTCGCGCCACGTGGCTCATAATCATGGCTTGTCATATTTAATATATTGGCGCCAATTATTCCTGCGACTTCGGTCAGCACTTCCTGCAAACGGTGGGCATTGTATGCCTCATCAACATATTGCAAATACTCCTGCTGATGCTCCTGAGTTTGCGCGTAACAGATATCGTAAAAATTAAAGCTTAATGTTTTAGTAAGATTATTAAATCCATACAACTGTATTTTAGATTTTCCATTATTCATCTTATATATTTTCTAACGCGTTAAGAATTAGGCTTAATATTGCCAGCCTCTTGTACTTCATGATCGTATGAGATCTCCACATTATCTCGCAACATCACTGCAACGGAGCAATACTTTTCTACAGACAATTCAACTGCGCGCTTCACCTGCTTGGCATTCAGATCCAAGCCGCTAATTATGTAATGCAAATGAATTCTGGTAAACACCGCCGGAATCGCGTCTGCTCTCTCTGCCTCCAACACCACTTCACATTTTTTTATGGGCTGTCTCGCCTTCTTGAGTATCTTCACCACATCAAAGGCGCTGCAGCCGCCTAGACCCACAAGCACCATCTCCATGGGGCGCGCAGCTGAATTTTGCCCACCATGCTCCGGTGGACCATCTATGGCCACAATGTGCCCGCTGCCGGTTTCGGCCTCGAAGCCCATCTGACCAAGCCATTTGATTCGTACTTTCATTGGTACCGTTTAGGTGGTTCTTCGGTCGACATCAGTAAATTACTTGCATAGACTGATGAAAATTTCTATACATGAGGTCTAGTTTGGACACAATTAATCCTACGGTACCAGCACATGCTGCAGTTGTGGAGCGTTTCTTAGAGCATTGCCACACCAAACGTTATAATTCTGGTAACCGCATCATTCATGCAGGCGACTCGTCGAATACCTTGTATTTCATAACTCGAGGTTCCGTACGCGTCATGATCGAGGATAAAACTGGGCATGAAATGGTCCTCGCTTACCTAAATAAAGGTGATTTTTTTGGCGAGATGGGCCTATTTGAAGAGAACATGCGCAGCGCACTCGTCCTCGCACGGGAAGAATGTGAAGTAGCAGAAATTCAGTACTCAAAATTTCGCGATTTAGCCATAAGTGACCCAGAAATCTTATTACATTTAACCGGCCAATTGGCAAAACGACTGCGTGATACAAGTCAAAAAGTGATTAACCTTGCTTATCTGGATGTTACCGGTCGAGTCGCTCATACCCTGCTTGATTTAGCCAAACAGCCCGATGCCATGACTCATCCTGAAGGCATGCAGATTCGTATCACACGCCAAGAAATCGCCAAAATCGTCGGCTGTTCTCGAGAAATGGCAGGCCGAGTATTAAAAGAACTACAACTACAAGGCTCAATCTCTGCGCATGGCAAAACTATCGTGGTGTTTGGCACGCGCTAACACTGCATAAGACTCAAAATACAATTTTGTAGTCAGTCTGTTTAAGACTGAGCACTAAGCAAGTAGTGCCACTCAAAACTTCTCGTGAGTTAGAACAAAGCTTTATGTGCACTAAGCAATACCATTCTGATCTAAATTGATGCCCAGATATCTCTACCTGTTCACGCATTTTATATTATGTTATAATATTACATATTTAACTGGTGTCTGGAGTCGCTTGTGTGGGAGAAACATAGCCATAAAAAATGCATACAAGATGCATTGGGTCATGCCGAGAAAATTTGCCTAGAACGAAAATGCAAACTCACGCTTATTCGCAAAAAAGTTTTGCAGCTAATTTGGAAAAGTCACAAGCCAATCAAGGCGTATGATTTATTAGCCCAACTCAGTTCCGCGGATTTTATTGAAAAACCCCCCACCGTCTACCGCGCCTTACAATTTTTATCAGGCAATCAATTAATTCATCGCATTGAAAGTCAAAATGCATATATCGGCTGCAATGTTAACCATGAAGGTTTAGACAGTAAGTTTTTTATTTGTGACGAATGCAATGAAGTGGAAGAACTCACAGAACCCAACGTTAACAAGACACTGACCGAAGTGAGTAAAAAACTCGGCTTTACTCCGAGTCTCGTCAATGTAGAAATTCATGGAACATGTGCGCAATGCACACAACAGTAAATCATGCTACAAGTTCATTTAGATCGTTTTGCTATTGTGTTATCAAGCATCTGTGCAATCCATTGTATAGCACTACCATTAGTTGCTGTTTTAGTGCCCCTACTAGCCGTTGCCACCAATCATGCTAATGCCTTGCATGAATTTTGGTTTCATCAATTTATTCTTATTTTTATCTTGCCTGTTAGTATTATCGCATTAATAGTTGGCTATCGTCTCCATCATCAGCGCATACCGGTTATTATTGGTGTTATAGGATTAGTGATTCTTGCTACGGTAGCCTTATTTGCAGATTTATTAATTACACAGCAGATTATTCCTCACTCAGGTGAAACATTACTCACTGTTCTAGGTGGCGTCATCCATGCAGTAGGACATATCGCAAATGTACTTGCGACAAAAATGTATCGCATAACTTGTTCAACTTAAAAAACGAATTTTAATAAAATGATATTTACAGTTCAAATATCTTTTTACCCCAACTCCTTCAAGCCCTGCTCACATCATTGCAAATCGTTATACTGCCAAAATATATACTGCGAATGCAGCGAAACAACTAAACACTTAGATCGTTTGCACACGTGCAGTTATACATAAATAAATACAATTTCACTAATAAGAAATTTTAATGGTCTCAGCAAGATTAACTTGCACTACCTTTGTACACAGGTAAAGTACGGTGGTTTTCTAAACTTAGTGTGAAGCTTAGTCAACAATAATAAATATAAAATAATAATTTTCAATTCCATGGGAGGAGTTAATCATGACAAGTCATGTAGCATTATCAGCCAGTATAGGTGTTCTAGGCGGTATCGCGGCAGCATTATGCCTTGGGCCTTTATCTGGGATCGTTTTAATTTGGGCTGTATTCATTGCATGGGCATGTTTTTTTGCCACTGGCGGTGATGGAAAAGCATTACAAAATACTATTGTTTGTAGCATTCTCGGAGCGGTTCTTGCCTGGATTGCATTGCTAATCATTCTTGTAATTCCATTGGCAGGTGTATTGACCACACCCATTTGGGCGGGAATTGTTATTGGTGCAACCGTTTTGGTCATGTGTCTACTAGCGCAAATCGAAGCCTTTTCCACGCTTCCAGCCAGTGTTTTAGGGTATGCAAGTGTCGCAAGCTTAGCGCTGCAAACGCCTAGTGCGTTCGAAACAAGCGCATTGACTTCGGTTAGCTTTGATAACGCCTTAATCGTTATTGTAATTTCACTTGTTGTTGGCGCAGTCCTCGGCATGATTTCAGGTAAAGCCGGCGCTGCGTTAACATCCGGCGAATAAATAATTACAAA
>JAPUHH010000087.1 GCA_027297825.1 Gammaproteobacteria bacterium | reverse complement strand
GGTCGCACGCCCAATCCAGATATTATTTGCAACAAAGAAATCAAATTTCGTGCTTTTCTAGATTATGCAATTGCCCTAAATTGCGATTACATTGCTACGGGCCACTATGCACGTTGCGAAACTGACAAATCTTCGACGAACTTAAAAAAAGGCAATGATGCAAATAAAGATCAAAGCTATTTCCTGCATACGTTAAGCGCGAATCAACTAGAGAAAGCGCTTTTCCCATTGGGTGAAATGCCTAAATCCGATGTGCGCGCGATTGCTAAAGCAGAAAACTTTGCAGTGCATGACAAAAAAGACAGTACTGGTATTTGTTTTATTGGCGAACGAAAATTTAAAGACTTTTTAAAAAAATACATCCCTGCCCAACCGGGTGACATTGTTACATTAAAAGGTGAAGCTATTGGCTCACATGAGGGGGTCATGTTTTATACCATGGGCCAACGCCAGGGGTTAGGCATTGGCGGACAACGTAATTTACCGGAAGACCCGTGGTATGTGGTAGATAAAGATATCACCACAAACCAGCTGTTCGTTGCCCAAGGACACGACCACTCTGCCCTATTTCACTCCACCATCCTTACACAAGAGATTCATTGGATTGCAGGAAGCCCACCTTCAGATGCACAGAACATAAAAGCAAAAATACGTTACCGCCAAGCGGATCAACCTTGCGTGATTAATGCTATTACAGATACGAATTATGAAATTTCATTTGTTAACCCTCAATGGGCAGTTACCCCTGGCCAAAGCGTAGTGTTTTATCAGCAAGATACCTGCTTAGGCGGTGGTATTATTAAAGCGCGCAGAACTTAATAATACTAGATGTTTAAAATAACAACTAATCAAACCATCGCACTTGCGGGTTTATATCAATCCTTAGCCTTAGTTCAACAAGTTGCGTGGGAGGGTGAAACTTCGCATTCATGTCTGCTACCTACTATTGAGAGCCTATTAAAAATTAATTCGGATAACTTTATCGATGTTTATGGATCCCTTAACAATCTTGGCCTTGGCTTGCGTGCACTTAAAGAAACGCTTGAAAAACGCCAAGATAAACGTGCCATAGAACGAACACGTTATGCCATTAACCTCATGTATCTTGAAAATAAGCTACAAACGAATTCACGCACAATGTCCTCGATTGGCGGTCAAATTGAGCGAATTGATGCACAATATGATTCGACTGAAATATCCTTGATGGAGATCGCACAAGATCTAGGGCTGATTTATCGTGAAAATATCAGCCCTTTAGGCCCAAAAATCATTATCGAAGGCAATCCCAGTTATCTTAAGACCGAGCAACATGCAGGCATGATCCGAGCCCTATTACTAGCGGGGATACGTGCCCTCACACTATGGAGACAAGCGGATGGGAGACGCTGGGCATTACTATTTGGGAGAAATTCCATACTCAAAAACATTGCTGCCTTACAAAAACATATTTAGATTAAGAAACCTCTGGTTGTTTCTGGAAGAAGTAAATGGCGAACGAAAATGGTCAGAATCAAGGTGCGAATCGCACGTAACAGCGTGCTATTACGAACGACTGCACGGATGCAGAAGGTAGAGCAATGCATGAAGCAATTACAAAGTTTGGTGCCCGCAGGAAATGCCCTTCAGATGCTGGACGCTTTAGACGCAAGATACTTGTGCACGAATAAATCAAAAGGCCCTCAAGTTACCACTTAAAGGCAGTATCCCTTTCCAGGGAAATGCCTGATAATCTTACACTTTTTACCGCTTAGGGAAATTCACTTTCGATTGCACGAGGAGCCTGCATGAGCAATAGTTTTGACACCAAATCCAAGCTGGATGTGAATGGAAATTCATATGAGATCTTTGACGTAAGCAAATGTTCTCAATCTGACCGCTTACCATATTCAATTAAAATCCTTCTAGAAAATCTTCTTCGCTACGAAGATGGGACTACCGTCACCAAAACTGATATTGAAGAGATTTTAAATTGGGATTCTCAAGCAGAACCAAGCAAAGAAATTGCTTTTCGACCTGCGCGCGTTCTCATGCAAGATTTCACCGGTGTGCCCGCAATTGTTGATCTTGCTGCAATGCGTGACGCCATGAAGACCTTAGGTGGAGACCCAGAAAAAATCAATCCATTACAACCCGCAGAGATGGTCATTGATCACTCTGTGCAAGTAGATAACTTTGGTTCAGATAAAGCCGTGGGTTTAAATGAAGCACTAGAATTCAGTCGCAATCAAGAACGCTACAGTTTCTTGAAATGGGGTCAGAACGCTTTTTCAAATTTTAAAGTAGTCCCTCCAGGCACAGGAATTGTTCATCAAATTAATCTTGAGTATTTAGCCAGAGTCATTTTTTCCAATGATCAAACTGGAACATCACAAGCCTACCCTGATACTGTAGTCGGCACAGATTCCCACACCACCATGATTAACGGTGTAGGCGTACTCGGCTGGCGCGTGGGTGGAATTGAATCGGAAGCCTCTATGCTTGGCCAACCTATGTCGATGTTAATTCCTAAAGTAGTCGGCTTTAAATTAGATGGCAAACTACCTGAAGGTTCTACGACAACAGATTTAGTATTAGTTGTGGTAGAAATATTACGCAAACATGGTGTAGTCGGAAAATTTGTTGAATTTTATGGTGATGGATTAGATGTTTTACCGTTAGCAGATCGCGCAACGATTGCGAATATGGCACCTGAATACGGTGCAACTTGTGGAATTTTCCCGATTGATGCTGAAACCATTCGCTATTTAGATCAAACCGGTCGTGATGCAGATCAAGTAGCTTTAGTTGAAGCTTATGCCAAGGCCACCGGCATGTGGCGTGAACAGACTCGTACCGACATCGATTTCAGTGAACACATTGAATTAGATCTTGGCGATGTTGTGCCCAGTTTGGCGGGACCTAAACGTCCGCAAGACCGTATTGCACTGACGCAATCTAAAACTGCATTTGCAACCGATATCAAAGCTTTAAAAGAAGAGCGAGATATCCAAAGCAAGGGTAGTGCAGAAATCACTATCGCCGGTGACAAGATGAGCCTGAATGATGGCGCAGTCGTTTTGGCAGCCATAACGTCATGCACCAATACCTCTAACCCAAGCGTCATGTTAGGTGCGGGTTTAGTGGCCAGAAAAGCAGTTCAATTAGGTATTAAAGTAAAGCCATGGGTAAAGACCTCTCTGGCGCCTGGCTCGCGCGTGGTTACAGAGTATCTTGAAAGTGCTGGCGTGATGGATGATCTTAACAAACTTGGCTTCAATGTCGTTGGCTATGGCTGCACCACCTGTATCGGTAATTCTGGCAATGGGCCAGAACCTGTCGCGAATGCCATCACAGAGAATGACCTAGTTACCACTTCAGTGTTATCCGGCAACCGAAATTTTGAAGGACGTATTCACGCGTTAATCCGCATGAATTACTTAGCTTCTCCACCGCTTGTTGTAGCCTACGCCATCGCAGGCCGTATGGATATTGATGTGTATAACGAGCCTCTCGCAGAAGACAAAGATGGTAATCCTGTTTTCTTGAAAGATATTTGGCCAACACAACAAGAAGTTACCGATGCTGTCAGCAGCTTTTTATCTACCGATCAATTTATACGTTCTTACGATGACGTCTTCAGTGGTGAAAGTAATTGGAACAATTTAGCTGCAGCAGAAAGTAAATTGTTTGCCTGGGATGACTCTACCTATATCAACAACCCGCCATACTTTAATGGCATGAGTAAAACCATTAGCGATGTAACAGATATTAAAAATGCTCGTGTACTTGCCTACTTAGGTGACTCAGTTACAACAGACCATATTTCTCCTGCAGGTGCCATTGCACCAGATAGCCCAGCGGCTAAATACTTACAAGAGAAAGGCGTCAGCCCAGCTGACTTTAACTCTTATGGTTCACGTCGCGGCAATCATGAAGTCATGATGCGTGGCACTTTTGCTAACATTCGTTTACGCAACAAGCTAGCACCAGGAACTGAAGGTGGAGTTACCATTCACATGCCAAGTGGCGAACAAACCTCTATTTATGATGCTGCTATGCTGTATAAAAAAGACAACGTCCCTACCATTATCCTATCTGGTAAAGAATATGGCTGTGGTTCATCACGTGACTGGGCAGCTAAAGGCCCAAGTCTTCAAGGCGTAAGTGCGGTCATTGCGGAAAGTTATGAACGCATCCACCGCTCCAACCTCGTCGGCATGGGTATTCTACCGCTACAATATAAAGATGGCGACAACGCAGAAAACTTAGGCCTAAGTGGCAAAGAAACGTACAGCATTACCGGTTTGCAAAATGGTGCAGCTAAGACCGTTACCGTAACCGCGAGGAATGATGATGGCAGTGAAAAGACATTTGAGGTTAAAGTACGAATCGATACTCCACAAGAGATTGAGTACTACCAAAATGGGGGAATCCTTCATTACGTCCTACGACAGCTAGCTGCGTAAATCACATTCAACTAACAATGAATAAGCCCTTGCAATTATTTATTGCATGGGCTTTTTTATATGCGCACAAATAATATATTACTGGGTAGTATTTGCATTTTATTGGGTGAACTTTGCTTTGTAAGCATGGGTTCATTAGTAAAACTATTGGCAGAATCGATGCCTAGTCAAAATATCGTATTTTTTAGAAACTTATTTGGCCTTCTAGCACTTGCACCGATAATAATAAATTTGGGTACTGCATCATTAAAAACAAAAGTTCTGCATTTACATTTATTACGTTCTCTATCTGGCATTGCTGCCATGTACTGTTTTTTTTATGCCTTAGCTAGTCTTCCCTTTGCGGATGCCATGCTATTAAAAATTACTGTGCCGCTCTTTATTCCAGTTATTGCGTTCTTATGGATCAGCGAATATATCTCCACTCGCACCATACTGGCAGTATTGATTGGTTTCGTTGGAGTCATCATCATTTTAAAGCCTACTGGCACCATACAACTTGCTTCCTTAGCCGGCTTGTTGGGTGGCGCTTTAGCTGCGCTCGCAAAAGTAACCATTAGACGTATGTCGAGCACAGAACCCACCAGCCGCATTGTTTTTTATTTTGTGGTCATTAGCTTATGCGTATCTTCAATACCATTATTGAGCTCATGGCAAAATCCCAGTCAGCAAGAATGGCCCTATCTCGTGCTATTGGGGGTGCTTGGTACTAGTGGGCAACTATTCCTGACACGTGCATATTCACTAGCCCCCGCCAGTCGTGTGGGTCCATTTACCTATTCTTCGATTGTATATGCCAGCTTGATCGGTTGGTTTTTCTGGGATGAGGAAATAGCCTTGCTGACGATCTCTGGCGCCATGTTGATTATCTTTGCGGGGATCCTTATTTTTCGTGAAAAGCAAATCAAAGACACACCAAAATTTCCTTTATCTGAAACGATCACTTAGCTGTTAAGCTAAGATTAGCGAAAATCCGCTTTCGACAAAAAACGGACATTGGTATGGCTACTAATTTACGGCGTAAACACCTATATAATATTTTTCTCATATTCACAAAATAAAGAAAGCCCGCTATGGAATGCGGGCTTTCAATGTAGGCTCATGCGATGTGCGATGTTTCGACAAGTTGGCTTGTGCGGTATAAAAATTTGATTCCGGTTTGCGTTTTATACCCAACGCCCTGCCTTGTTATCTGGTCTGCGCCTACTACTTCAAATAACATTTAAACATCCGCAGTAAGTACACTACGCTTAGAAAAAATAACCTGCCACTAGAACTTTTCTATAAGGGTTATTGATGAATTTGATAAATTATCGCACAGTTTGGTAAAGACTCATCAATGGTTAGTTGTTTCCACAACTGCCTGCTATGGACCTACAATGTTGATTACCTTATAAACCCTATAAGAGCTTACTCAAGAATAATAGGCCCGTATTGCAATGTCTGCTTTTGGCCAATAACGGCCATTCGGGCATGCTCGTCTTAATTTCGTAGTAATTAAGGAGATTTATTTAGGGTGCTTCTAGAAGCTTTTAAAACATTTTAATCAAACGATTGATAAAGCACCCACAGATCCACTAGGCTACCTAAAGCAAGTAACAATACAAAGATAATGGGATAGCGTTGACGTCTTTGTGATCTAATTTTTCTAATTTTCTAGTCGCTTTACGGTCAAAAATGGACATTAGGTAGATGTGCAACTACACGTCTCTCTTCTTCTCAGCGTAATTTTTATTTATTCCACGTACCGCTTTAACTATACAAACTATAAATATAATCAAAAATACTATGCAAAGTATTAATGAACCTATTGCCCATATTGCAGTTTTCTCAGCTGTCCATTGTTGTGATCCCTCTAGCCATGAATAGAGCACGACACTCATAAAAGCATATATTGAAGCGGGTAAAGATATTATCGCTCCTATGAATAGTAATATTATTCGTGTCTTAGTCATGTAACACTCTAGTCACTTTGAATCACATGAAAGCAAATGCGCTAGCAATCTGCTTAGGTGTCATCTTGGATAGTTAAAAAATATTATAACCATCAATAACACCACAGAAGTACAGCAAATTGTTGTCAATCACGACTGGCTTTCGACGTTGAAATGTCTGAGCCAGCTGCCAATTTAAACTTCACTGCCAGGTTGATACGCAGGACCGCAGCTGTTTGCAATTAATCGACCGTGTGTTAATTATGTAATGATCTATAAACTAATAATAAGGTGGAATCATGACGTATCTGAAAAAATATACTGGAATGCTTTTTGTGCTAGCACTCCTGTCTGCTATAAGCCCACTTAGTGTACATGCAGACACTGGTGCAGAAATTGATCGTGAAGTAGACATTGCTCTGCAGAAACTCTATGCAAGCTCATCTATTGCAGTGGAACTGTCCAAACTAGCAAAGGGTACCCTGGTTTATCCTAATGTCATTAAAGCAGGACTAGTTGTTGGTGGCCAGTATGGTGAGGGGCTCTGCGTGTAAACGGCAAGACTATTGGCTACTTCAATACAGTAGCAGCTTCCTATGGTCTTCAGGCAGGTGCGCAATCGTTCGGGTACGCGATGATTTTTATGACGGACGATGCTCTAAACTATCTAAAGAATAGCGAAGGCTGGGAAATTGGTGTTGGCCCAAGCGTGGTAGTGGTAGACAAAGGCATTGCAAAGTCACTCACCACCACCTCAGCGAAGGACGATATCTACGTCTTCTTCTTCGATCAGGAAGGATTAATGCTTGGACTTGGTATTCAGGGCTCAAAAATTTCTAGGATCATGCCTGAATAACATCCGCAAGGCATATGCTTAACAGGAAGTATGATATGACAATTACACACAGTTTAATGTTCTCTCTATAATATAGTGGACCCTGGTAGAGATCATTGTGAAGGCCCGCTAACGGCTAATAACGGACATTCATTCATGTATGTGAAATTCATACTATTTTATGTTGTTGAGTTATCAGTAAGAGCTCCACAGACACATCCTATTGTTCATGAAACGCTGGGATGTTGTTAAATATGCTAGTACATGTGACGATTTCAATCTGAATAAGATTAAAATGATTAGCGCTTCACTAAAATACTTTCTCCTGGCTGCAGCATTCGCCTCTCTTTGCAGTTGTGCCAGCGTCAACTTTGATTATCCAAAAACAGAATCAACTGCGTTTCAGGATACTGACCAAACATACCTGGGAAGACAGCTTGAAGGAAAAGCCGAAGTTCATCCGCCTGGTTATTCCGGCTTCTACCCGATAGGCGACGGGATTGATGCACTTACAGCTCGTATCCTGCTGGCGAATTGGGCGGAGCGCAGCATCGATGCGCAGTACTATCTTATAAGTAGCGACACAGTCGGACATGCATTCATTAACGTTTTGCTTCGGGCAGCAGATCGAGGTGTACGTGTTAGATTGTTGGTTGACGACATATTTACCACCGGATACGACGCAGGTATGGCAGGCCTGAATTCACATCCGAATTTTGAAATTCGGTATTCAAT
>JAPUHH010000086.1 GCA_027297825.1 Gammaproteobacteria bacterium | reverse complement strand
CTCGACAAGCAGGCATCGTGTCGTAAACAAATTCAGTTCCCACGTCAAATGTAAAATCAAAGGGCTGTGTGGTTGCTAGCTCCACTTTATGCCATTGTGCTAATACATAATTTCGTAGTGCGACATCCATAACCTCTACTGTATTTACACGGAATGGAGCTAATACCAAACGAAATTCAAATTGCGCAATAAATTTGTCTTTTATTTGTTGAATTACGGGCGAAAACCCCCAACACCAAGAACACATTGGACTCGCAAAATAAAACAACTGCATGGTTAATTTATTACCTACATTGAAATTTATTGACTAACTTTTGCATCACCAATTCCACGCGGGTCGCTCGCAGCCGTAACACGGCCCATTTGTTTATCCCAAATTATAGTCTGCATATTGCCATAACTATGTTGTCTCTCTTTTAATGTGTGCCCCATGCTGGTAAGCGAAGTTTGAGTCATAGCATCTATGGCATGCATTTCAAATTGAATTTGATCAGGTAAAAATTGATGATGAAAGCGTAGTAATGCCACCATTGTTTCAGCATCTGCTCCGTTAGCAAATTCTAAAGCGGAGAGCAGCACCATGGTGATAATGCGACTGCCACCTGGAGTACCTAATATTGCCGTCCTATTACCGTCATCTAAAAAAGTCGGCGACATGCTGGATAACATGCGCTTACCAGGCTCAATCGCATTAGCCTCGTTGTCCACCAAACCCCATAAATTTGGGTGCCCTGGTTTAATAACAAAATCATCCATTTCATTATTTAACAACACTCCAGTACCTGCCGGCACAAAACCCGAACCAAATGGATAGTTAATAGAAAGTGTTGCCGCTACATAATTCCCTGCCTGATCAAGAATAGAAAAATGTGTGGTGTTTTGACCTTCTTGCAACACTGCATCATCTAACATATTCGTTTCACGCAGGTAATTGTGACTATCTGTAGCATGTTGAGAACTATAATCTGCTAATAAATCCTCAGCATGTGGCATCGACAAAAGCGTATTGACAGGAACTTCAATAAAGTCTGCATCACCTAGATAGCTGGCGCGTTCAAAATAGGCCCGCCGCATCACCTCAACAATTGCATGCGTTCGCTCTAGCGCATTTAATTCATTTATATCCAACATCGATAACATATTAAACATTTGCATTAATACAATACCGCCAGAGGATGGCGATGCTGCGCTGATAATACTTATATTTTTATAACTCCCTGTAATCGGCTGACGTTCGATAACTTGGTATTGTTCTAGATCTTTAAGCTGCCAAATTCCTCCCGCCTGCTGGTTGCCATGCACTAATTTCTGCGCAATTTCTCCTGTATAAAACCCATCTCTTCCAAAATCTCGAATACTCACCAATACCTTGGCTAATTGAGGCTGTTTAAGAATATAACCAGAAGACGGAGCCTGACCATGGTCAAGAAAAATAGCTGCAGCTTGTGGCGAACGAAGCAGTGTAGCCATTCGTGCACTGGCGAGTCGCTGATAATGCTCGCTGACTGCAAAACCATTATTAGCAGCTTCGATAGAAAAATTTAACAATACGTTTAAGGGCAAGCGCCCATAGTTCTCAGCCAAATGTACCATCGCAGCCGGCACACCAGGTATGCCGGCTGCCAACGGCCCCGTTACCGATAGTTGTGTTGGATTACCAGAAGCATCTACATACATATCACGCGTGGAAGCAAGTGGTGCTGTTTCACGACCATCAAGCATGATGTCTTGATGGGTATCCGCCACATGCAATAGCCAAAAACCACCACCGCCCAGACCTGAGGCGTAGGGTTCTACCACCGCCAACGTAGACGTAACGGCGACGGCTGCATCAAAAGCATTGCCACCTTGTTTTAGTATCTCGATGCCGGCTTGTGTTGCCAATGGATGTGCGCTAGCCACTGCATAGTGGGGCACTAAATCTTGCGATTGATTTTGGTCAGATAATTCAGATTCGCTTAGAAGCTGCAAATCACATGCCACTAAAAATAGCGCTAAAAATACAATGCTACAGCCCTGCATACGAAGAAAATACTTACTTCTTAGCAAGCGCTTTTTCTTTTAGGGCTTTTACTACCGAAGGAGAAACAAATTTAGACACGTCTCCGCCCAAAGCAGCAATTTCGCGCACTAAACTTGAAGAAATAAAGGCATGCTGTTCAGAAGGCGTTAAAAAAATTGTTTCAAAGCTATCATCAAGCTGACGATTCATACTCGCGAGTTGAAACTCAAATTCAAAATCGGAAACGGCACGCAAGCCACGTAAAATAGTTTTCGCCTTCTGTTGACGCGCAAACTCGACCAATAGGCTATCAAAACCAAGAACCTTAGTATTTGGAATGGTTGCTAGCGCCTGTTTTGCTAACTCTACGCGCTCTGAAAAATCGAAATAGGGTGTTTTATTGCCGCCTGTAGCGGCGACTCCCACCACTACTTGGTCGAACACACCGCAAGCTCTACGCACAAGATCGGTATGACCATTGGTAATCGGATCAAATGTTCCAGGATAAACTGAGATGAGAGCCATAGTTAAATTCTAATATGAAGTACTATGAAAGTGGTGATTTAATTTTGGATTGTTGCGACTAGTTTGGCATCTCAAATAATGCATAACGTACCTGTCCCGCTACTTTCTCACGTCTACAGGTTAATTCGTCTAAGCATTGCGGCACTATAAATTGTGCTGCTGATTCCATATAAATCAAGCCTTCGGGGGCTACAAGCTTGCGTGCTATTAATGCCGATAAAGCTTGATTGAGTAACTCCGTATTAAATGGCGGATCCAGAAATATTATATCGAATGCTTGCTCCGTTTGTTGCAAGAAAGCTAAGGCGCCTTGTTGCACGATATGAATTTGTTGCGCATCCAATACTTGCTTTTGAGTAACCAGCATTTCTGTGGTTGCGGCATCCACATCAACCTGGATTACTTGGCTTGCGCCTCGTGAAGCCGCCTCAAACCCTAGAGCACCACTACCCGCGAACAAATCTAGGCAACTTGCGCCGTCTATTTTTTTTGCTAACCAATTAAACAAAGTCTCCCGCACACGATCAGGCGTGGGACGAATATCTGGATTGTCTAAAAATTGAATTCGGCGACTACGCCAAGTCCCACCGATGATACGCAGGCTATTCTTATTATTTTTCTGGCCCACCAACAATAATCTTTACTAAGTTATTTAATTTCAGTCGCCGGCTAAACGTCTCACGAATATCTTTTTGTGTAATGGCAGAGATTTTATCTGTAAAAGAATTTAAATAGTCAAGCGGTAAATTGTAATAACCGATTATGGATAAATAGCCTAGAATATCTCGATTACTATCTATGCGTAATGGAAAACCACCAATAATATTATTCTTTGTCAGTGTTAGCTCCTCTTCAGTAGGTCCTTCAGCAATAAATTTTTCCATTGTCTCTAAAGAGACCTCTACTGCTTGTTGCGCTTGATCTTCTCGTGTTTGCAGCCCAACGATAAAAGGCCCATTCAATTGCATAGGAAAAAAATAACTGTACACACTATAAGACAAGCCGCGCTCTACCCGTACTTCTTTGACTAAGCGCGATGTAAAACCACCTCCACCTAAAATATGATTACCGGCATACAAAATGAAGTAATCAGGATCATCACGCTGTATCCCCAGTTGGCCGAGAAAAACATGTGCTTGTTGCGATGGATAAGGAATAAAAATGTCTGCAGCAGGTTGTTGCGGCTGAGGTTTTGCTAATGGCACTGGTTTTGTACCACTTGGGAAACTAGATGAAATTTGTTCGGCGATCTGTTTTGCTGTTTCAACGTTAATGCCTCCTACAATCGCAATGCTTGCATTTTCTGCTACCAGATATTGCTGA
>JAPUHH010000085.1 GCA_027297825.1 Gammaproteobacteria bacterium | reverse complement strand
ATTACTTAAGTATATTTTATACCAGAAGCAGGAGGCTTGGTTTTAAGATTCCTGCTTTTTTGTTTAGACTATTAAAAACCCACAATCAGAGCTAACCCCTTTGGTTGTGGGTTTTTTTGTTTTTGTATATCGGGGACATTTAAATTATGTTTTTTCTGATAAAATACTAATTTCAGATAGTTTAAATCTGATATTTTAAGAATTAGGAGGTCGAGGGATAGAAATGAGCATTATCCATGAAATATAGAAATAATAATAAGATTTCTAGATTCAAAGCCATAAAATTGTTATATTAATCCGAACATTTATTTAGTAGGTGTACTCATGAAAAGTCAGTTTAAAAAACTTGCAGTGGCAACCAGCACTCCGCTTGCCTCGATCTTTGGAAGCGGGTTCCTTATAATCGTGCCAATACTCGCGGGGGCAGTGGGCAAATATTCTGTATTTGCCATGGCGGGAGTTTGCACTCTTGCTTACGCGGTCGGCAGCGTAATTAGATACAACATCAATAATGCTGAACCCGTTCTCTCCGCAGGCAAACCACCCAAGGCTATATTGTTCCTCGAGCGTGCCTCGGATCTTGCACTAATTCTTGCCTATGTTATTTCCGTCACTCTCTATCTGCATATACTTTCAGCTTTTGTGTTGGGTGGTATGCATGCTGATACCGAGCTCAACGAAAATCTGCTCACTTCGGCTATTATATTTGTCATAACTGTTATAGGCATAATTAAGGGTTTGAATATGCTCGAGAATCTGGAGCACTGGGCACTTTTTATAAAACTTCTTATCATTGTTGTGTTAATCATAGGATTTGCTCACTTCGATTGGATAGCCTGGCACTCAACCTCTGGTATAACTTTGCCAAAGTCGCTCGATCATACCCCTTGGGAAATACTCACAATTGTTGCCGGTACCTTGATCGTCGTTCAGGGTTTCGAGACGACTCGCTACCTAGGTAACGTCTATGACTCAGAGATAAGGGTAAGAGCATCCCGCTTGTCTCAAATAATCTCGACTACTGTATACATAGTGTTTGTTGCACTTGCGCTGCCGATAGTGCACACTTTGAATGGGCAGTACGACGACAACAGCCTGATTAAACTTGCTGGTGTAGCTTCGAGTCTGCTTGTAGTACCGCTAATAGTAGCCGCGGCCTTAAGTCAATTTTCAGCAGCTGTTGCCGATACCCTAGCTGCCAGTGGCGATATGCAGGAAGTAGCCCAGGGACGTTTGAAAGTGAGATGGGGATACCTTTTAATAGGTGTTGGCGCTATAGCACTGACTTGGTTGGCAAATACTTTAGAGATCATTGCTCTTGCATCACGCGCTTTTGCGTTTTACTACATGCTGCAGTGCTTTGTTGCAATAAGCGTGAGTAAATCAAGTGTTAAGCGAGCTGGCATGGCAATAGTCGCCGCAGCGCTTGGTTTCATCACAGTCTTTGCAGTGCCCGCTAGCTAGCATCCACAAGAGAACACATCGTTTTTAATGGGGATCTTACCCTTTATTTCTAGGTGCTACTTCCTTCAATTGTTAATTAAAATATAATAAAATCATTACCATCAAATTCAATACCATCGGCATCCTGAACAAACAATGATTAGATTTTTATACCATTAAAAACTATATATATGTGTGTGTGTAAATAAATGGTAAGGAATCCTTAAGCCGGTATTATATATTTAAAATTCACACAAATAAGATACAATTAAAAATAGAACAAGTTATATATAGCTTATAACATCTTATTCTTCTTAAAGGAGAAAAATATGAGCAGAATTGAAAATAAAATTATACAAGAACTAAAATCAAAGATAAGAGGTCAAGTAATTTCACCAACTGAACCCGATTATAATAAAGCAAGGACTATCTGGAATGCAATGATAAACAAGAAGCCGGGTGTGATAGTAAGATGCTCCGGTGTAGCCGATGTCATAACTTCAGTTAATATTGCGCGAGATAGCAATTTACTACTTGCAGTTCATGGGGCAGGTCATAACATAGCAGGTAATTCAGTTTGTGATGGCGGTATAATGATAGACCTATCACAAATGAACTCTGTCCGTATTGATCCCAAAAGTAAAAAGGCTTATGTTGAGCCAGGGGCTATCCTTGGCGACTTTGACCATGAAGCACAGGCTTTTGGACTTGCTACTCCCTTGGGTATCAATTCAACCACTGGCGTATCAGGGCTTACGTTGGGTGGAGGTTTCGGATGGCTAACACGCAAACATGGTATGACAATAGATAATTTAATATCTGCAGACGTAATAACCGCTGACGGAGAACTTGTACATACTAATGAAAATCAAAAACCCGATCTGTTCTGGGCTATTCGCGGTGGCGGTGGAAATTTTGGAATAGTCACGCTATTCGAATTTCAGTTGCATAAAGTTGGCCCAGATGTACTTGCTGGTTTAATGGTATTTCCTTTCAAAGACGCTAAATCGGTCCTCAAAAAATACAGGAAGTTTGTACAAAAAATACCAAATGAATTAAATGTGTGGGTTATTTTGCGGCAGGCTCCTCCTCTTCCTTTTTTACCTAAAAGAGTTCATGGAAAAGAAGTCGTTATATTAGCCATTTTATATTCAGGTGAAATAAAGCAAGGACAAAAACTCATCAAACCATTACGCAGATTTGCAAAGGCTCACGGCGAGCATACCGGAGCAATGCCTTACGAGGCTTGGCAGCAAGGCTTTGATCCTCTTCTTACACCCGGGGCCAGGAATTACTGGAAATCACACAATTTTTCTGAACTTAGTGACGGCGCACTTGACGCAATAATCGAATATGCGGGCAAGCTTCCTTCTCCACAGTGTGAGATATTTATAGGTTTACTTGGAGGCAAGGCAGCTAAAGTTTCTCCCGATGCAATGGCATATGGTAACAGGGATGCTAATTTCATTTTAAATGTTCACAGCCGGTGGGATAAAGCAAAAGACGACACAAAATGTATTTCTTGGGCAAGAGATTTTTTTGATGCTTCAGCACCTTACGCAACAGGCGGCGTTTACATTAATTTTGTTACTCAAGATGAAACTGATCGCATAGCTGCAGCCTACGGTAAAAACTATAACAAACTGGTAAGAATTAAGAATAAATACGATCCCAATAACCTGTTTCGTGTTAACCATAATATTAAACCCACTGTATAATTTATTTATCATTTAGTTTTAAAATTATGGGGCCAGTAGATCTTTAGGGTTTATTATAAGAAGTTGATAACATTAATTAATAGAAGAATAATACGGTTGACTAAAGAATTGATTTTATGATATTGTCAAGATACCAGTGGCTATTTAAAATTATTCAGCTGCTAGTAATTTAAAAGTGAGTATAAAGGGTTGATAATATAAAATGTTCATTAATTACATCATTACTTGAACAAATTTTATAGGGGGAAAATATGAACTTGAAATTCTTAGCTACATTAATCTTGATTGGCTTATTATACGGTGGCAATTCACTAGCACAAGACAAGCAAACCTGACTGGTTTCAGCGAAATAGCTACTTTAAATTTTACTGTCTGATTGAAGAGAAATTTATTTTAAGAATTAGGAGGTCGAGGGATAGAAATGAGCATTATCCA
>JAPUHH010000084.1 GCA_027297825.1 Gammaproteobacteria bacterium | reverse complement strand
TGCCCTATCCCATGAGAATTGCAAGCATTGGTTTATAGAGGGCCCGTTTCCCTGCCAACAAAAGTATCAACTTAAAACATTTTTTATATGACCTTCATTAGGTGCGCCTGGTGAATTCGTAATTTGCCACATAGTAGACTGAATTCTAAGCCTTGCAATTAGCTTAGAACGAACAAGGCTTCTTTGTACTGAGCTATTCGCGAAAAGGGGTGGGTAATTAAATGGTGAGAGCCCACTCATGAAAATACCTAACAGTTTTCTCAAAGAAGAGTGCCCAACTTACTAGATTTCACGTCCATTATTTTTAACATTGAATGTCCGCTTTGGGTCGTTAGCGGTCATTCAGTCGATTAGGCCCTAGTAATATTTCAAAAGTGTCGCTTACTTGCCACCTCGGATCTGCAACTCAAATGAAAACGTCCCCTAAAGGGGACGTAATTGCTATCAAGTTAAACCGCCTTCCTGTGTCTGGATTTTCTCAATTATTCCACACAAGCTAGAGTAAAAAATCTGTGTCTTAACAATTATGACTGGCCATCATGCCTGCTACTTGCCGAGCTCCCACAATCCAGTTTCCTTTAGAGCAGTTATACATTCTTTACTTACCTGCATCTCATTGGCTTTAATACAGCTCACCATACGGCCCTCACCTGGCTGCACATCGAGACAATGCTTATCCGCATCTGCTTCACAGGCAATAATTGAGTAATTAAGAGCTGCAGCACCCAGTCTGATGGACACAGCAGCTTCCAAAATGCCTAATTTACACTCTGGGCTAAGGTGTTCTTCATAGGCCGCAAGACACATGAAGACTTTTTCAGCATTGTTGCCAAGACCATCACAGTGCTGTTTTATATCTTCATCACAACCACTCACAGAGGACTTAATTATGACATGTCCTTCCTGCAATTTTTCAGCAAGCGGCTTGCCAGCTTGTTCTGCGTGAGAGGAAATCGAAAATAACAAAGTCGAAAATAGTAAAATACAGGCTTTCTTAAAATAAGTTCTCATTTCTTTCTTTTCCTTATTTGTGTGAGTTTTTTAGGTAGGTTTATAGTCGAAGACATTTTACACAAACTATCTTCGAATGACCGCTTTGGGTGGTTAGCGGTCATTGGACCATATCCCATGCGCTTGCTAACAAAAATCCAATAAAACAAATTAGAGTTACAGGAAGGTATTTCATTTTTCTTTTTTGCTGGATGGGGTCGAGTGCTATCCAGAGTGAAACAATGGTTCCGACTAAAAATATAAGCATCAGTGATGAAGGAATTTTAGAACCTGCAGAAAGCTCCAACCAAGGTAATCCCCCATTCCAACCAAGTGTTTTTTCTGCTGTAAATTTTAGATAATGCATATAATTTAACCTAACTCTAGCAAATCCACCCTAAAACTAGCAGTATAAAATCTAATGCCCCATGGCCGCTCATTTTGTTTAAACTGTAGTCGTTAGAAGAATAAATCATTTAATCAAGCATGCCTGAAAAGACCACTCATTTCGGTTACAAAGACGTTACGCCTGAAGAAAAGACCCAAAAAGTCGGCAAGGTGTTTGATGCTGTAGCCGGCAATTACGACATCATGAATGACGTTATGTCATTGGGCTTGCATCGTGTTTGGAAGCGTTATTTTGTACATATTGCGAATGTTCGGCCACATCACCAAATTTTGGATTTAGCCGCGGGTACCGGGGATATCACTGCGTTACTTGCGCCTAAACTGAGTGGTAAGGGCGCGATTACCATGTGTGACCCAAATGCGGCCATGTTGGAGCAAGGGCGTCAACGCTTAATTGATCGTGGCTTATTCAAACACATTTACTATGCCCAAGCCAAAGCAGAATCATTGCCTTTTGAAGAAAACCACTTTGATCGGGTAACACTTGCGTTTGGCTTGCGTAATTTTACCGACAAAGGCCGCGCATTGCGGGCTATCTTTAATCTAATTAAGCCAGGTGGCCAGTTGCTGATTCTAGAATTTTCGAAACCGAAAAAATGGATGCGTGGTTTCTACGACACCTACTCGTTTAAGTTGCTACCGCAAATGGGGAAAATGATTGCTAAGGATGCTGAAAGTTATCAGTACTTAGCTGAATCCATCCGCAAACATCCTGATCAAGAAACACTACAATTTATGTTAGAAGCGGCAGGTTTCGAGCAGTGCAATTTCATCAATCTTAATGGCGGTATCGTTTCTATACACCGCGGGCATAAACTTACCGCATAACGAAATGCTACTTAAATTTATCAACAATTCGCTGCAAAAGTACTTTGATAGTGATCCTGAAGTGGCTTTGCAACTTCATGAGCTTGAAAATCAGTATTTAGTGCTTACATTAACGGATGTAAACAAGACATTTCTTATTTCTGCTATTCATTCTTCCATTATCGTTGCTGAATATGAAGATGATGAAGATGATGAAGATATGCAAGAGATTACTACAACTATTTATACCAATGTAATCGCTTTGCTGCGTTTAGGGCTCGGCGCGAACTACCAATCAATGCTGAATGACCATGCACTAAGAATTGAAGGTGATGCGGGGCTGGCAAATCAGTTGCGTACGATTTTTATGAGTATTGATATAGATTGGGAAGAAGTGGCGTCTAAATATGTGGGTGACCCGCTTGCTTATCAATTAGGTACGTTTGTACGGCGCGCAAAAACTTACAAACAGCGCTCTGTGGAAAACTTTCGTTTAGATGTGAGCGAGTATTTGCAAGAAGAATCTCGTATCACGCCTACTAAAATTGAAGTTGAGCGATTTTTAAATGCGGTGGATGCATTGGATGCGGACATCGAACGCTTAGAGGCGCGCACGAGTCGGCTGATGCAGGCATGCAAGCAATAGAATGATGCGGTACATACGACTCTTATTCCGCATTTTACATATCAACGTTGTGTTGGTGCGTCATGGTTTAGAAGAAGTGCTGTTAGCGGTGCCGTATTTTCGTCCGATTCGTTTTTTACTTTTTTTATTACCCTGGCACTGGTTTCGTAAGGTTGAAATTTCCCATGGCGCGCGTATTCGCCGCGCACTAGAAGACCTTGGGCCTGTATTTGTAAAGTTTGGTCAAGCGCTCTCCACACGTCGCGATTTGCTTTCGGATGACATCGCTAATGAGCTTGCCAAATTGCAAGACCAGGTGCCACCGTTTTCCGGTGAAGTGGCGAAAGACATAATAGAAAAAGCTCTTAAGCAACCTGTGCTAGAAGCGTTTGCTGATTTTAGTGTTGAACCTTTGGCATCGGCTTCGATTGCACAAGTGCATGTCGCAACACTGCATAGCGGTGAAGAAGTTGTTATTAAGGTATTGCGGCCTGGGGTTGAAAAGCAGGTGCGTAAAGATTTAGAACTCATGCATGCACTGGCCTCTATTGCACATCGTTATTGGGAAGATGGGCGTCGACTGCGACCTAAAGAGGTTGTGGATGAGTACGAGAATATTGTTCTCGATGAGCTTGATTTAATGCGTGAAGCCGCCAATGCAAGTCAGCTACGCAGAAATTTTGAAAATTCTTCAGAACTCTACGTGCCAGAAGTTTATTTCAATCTTTGTCGGCGCAATATTATGGTGATGGAGCGTATTAAAGGTATTCCGGTTAGTGATATCGATGCATTGCGCAAGCATGGCGTGGATCTTAAAAAATTATCTGACCGCGGCAGCCATATCTTTTTTACGCAAGTGTTCCGCCATAATTTTTTTCATGCCGATATGCACCCTGGCAATATATTCGTTTCTTACGAGAATCCAGAGGAGCCTAAATATATCGGTGTTGATTTTGGCATTATGGGCACTTTGTCTCTGACTGATCAGCGCTATTTAGCTGAAAATCTTTTGGCCTTTTTAAATCGCGATTACCGTCGCGTAGCAGAATTGCATTTAGAATCCGGATGGGTGCCATCGGATACACGTGTTGATCAATTTGAGTCTGCAATTCGTACGGTTTTAGAGCCTATATTTCAACGGCCCTTAAGTGAAATTTCATTTGGTAATTTATTGTTACGGTTATTTCAAACCGCGCGTCGTTTTCATATGGAGGTGCAGCCGCAGCTCATTTTGCTACAAAAGACATTATTGAATATTGAAGGTTTAGGTCGACAGTTGGATCCTGATCTTGATCTTTGGGAGACGGCTAAGCCGTTTCTGGATCGTTGGATGAGTGAGCAGGTCGGTGTGCGTGCATTAGCATTGGGACTTCGCAAACAATTGCCACGGATGGCAGAGCGCTTGCCGGAAATTCCAGATTTAGTTTATTCGACGCTGAAAAAATTTGAGCAAGGGCAAGCAAAACTTGAATGGCATAGTCAGGAACTTGAATTGATCAGAAAAGAAATTAAAACATCCAATCGTAATTTTATTTTAACTTTATTGCTTGCCGCAGCAGGTTTGCTGTTTGGCATGTGGTATTTTTAATTTCTCCAAGTAACTATTTAAGGTTTACCATAAAGCCATGGATGTTTCCCCAATACTGGATCCATTAAATGAAGCCCAGCGCGAAGCGGTTGCTTCAGAAATGCTACCTGCATTGGTAATTGCGGGTGCAGGTAGTGGCAAGACGCGTGTGCTGGTGCATCGAATTGCTTGGTTATGTGAGGTTGAATCAGTCTCGCCCTATAGCATTCTTGCGGTTACCTTTACCAATAAGGCGGCGGCTGAAATGCGTTCGCGAGTGGAAAGCTTGTTGGAGAGCAGTCTTGGCGGCATGTGGATCGGTACCTTTCATGGAATTTCACATCGCTTATTAAGGACGCATTGGCAAGAAGCGAAGCTAAAACAGAGTTTTCAAATTCTCGATAGCGATGACCAGTTGCGCTTAGTAAAACGTGTGATCCTTGGTTTGGGTTTAGATGACACTAAATGGCCAGCGAAACATGCGCGTTGGTACATTAATGGACGTAAAGAAGAAGGCCAGCGCCCACAACATATTCAAGACCATGGCGATGTCACGGATCGGCAGCTAATTCGTATTTACACTGCTTACCAAGCAGCTTGTGAGCAAACCGGTTTAGTAGATTTTGCGGAATTGTTGCTGCGCAGCTTAGAGTTATTGCAGCAAAACCCCGAGATCAGCACGCATTATAAGGCCAAATTTCGTCATATCCTGGTGGATGAGTTTCAAGATACCAACTCAATTCAATATCAGTGGCTGAAAGTATTTGCCGGTGAAGAAAATCCTATTTTTGCTGTGGGGGATGACGATCAATCTATTTATGGTTGGCGCGGTGCGCGCATTGAAAATATTCATAGCTTTGAGAGTGATTATAAACAAGCACAGATATTTAAATTAGAGCAAAACTATCGTTCAACAAACACCATATTGTCGGCAGCCAATTCATTAATCGGCAATAACCAAAGTCGCATGGGGAAAAAGCTATGGACGGAAGGCGGAGATGGCGAACCAATTTATTTGTATACCGCATTCAATGAGCAGGATGAGGCACGTTTTGTTGCAGATAAAATAAAACATTGGGTGGAAACCTGTAATGGGCGTCGTGATGAGGCTGCGATTTTGTATCGATCTAATGCGCAGTCACGCGTATTTGAAGAAGTATTTATAACGCAAAGTATTCCCTATCGCGTATATGGAGGTTTTCGCTTCTTCGAGCGTGCAGAAATTAAAGATGCTTTGGCTTATTTGCGCTTATCTAAAAATTCAGCTGATGATCCCTCCTTTGAGCGTATTGTAAATGTGCCTACGCGTGGAATTGGGCAACGCACGGTTGCAATGTTGCGCGATTTTTCTAAGCAACATCAGCTTACTCTGTGGGAGGCTGCCGAAAAAATATTACAAGCAAGTCTATTGGCTGCACGTGCCAGCAATGCACTGCAAGAGTTTATGCGTCTAATGCACAAGCTTCGTCATGATATTGATGGCTTGGAATTAGATGAACAAGTTGATCATATAATCCAAGTTTCAGGCTTGGTTAAACACCATGGCCGTGATGGCAGCGAGAAATCAAAATCACGTGTAGAAAACTTAGAGGAATTAGTGGTCGCCGCAAGAGGCTTTCATATGGATGATGAGCTATACGAAGGCATGCAACCTCTCGATGCATTCTTAACTCATGCCTCTTTAGAGGCGGGTGAAGGTCAGGGTGCGCAGTGGGATGATTGTGTGCAGCTCATGACCTTGCATGCTTCCAAGGGTTTAGAGTTTCCTTTAGTGTTTATTGTCGGCTTAGAAGATGGTTTGTTTCCTTCAAGCATGTCGATGGAGGAGCCGGGTCGCTTAGAGGAAGAGCGCCGCTTATGCTATGTGGGCATTACACGCGCACGTCAGCAATTGGTGCTGACCTATGCCGAATCAAGACGACAATACGGCTCGGATAACTACAACCCGCCGTCACGCTTCATCAGTGAAGTGCCGGCTGAATTGATCGCCGAGGTGCGTCCTCGTGCTGCGGTGACTAAGCCCACTGTACGCGCATCATTTCAGGCGAATAGTTTTGCTGCAGAAACCGGAGTTAAAATTGGCGCGCGTGTTACGCATGTAAAATTTGGAGAAGGTGTGGTTCTAGATTGCGAGGGCAAAGGCAGCAGTGCACGTGTGCAGGTTCATTTTGAGAATGTGGGTAGCAAGTGGTTGGTGTTGGCATACGCGAATCTAGATATGCTGGCTTAATATTCTAGTTAAATTTTTAACTCAGCCCTAAAACAATAGTGTAACGATAAAGTAATTATGCAAAGAAGAAAATTTTTACAGTACGCAGGGGTAAGCACAGCGCTTGGTGGTTTGACAGCTTGCAAGGGTGGTAGCGAATCCGAGGCAACAAAAACTACTTCTTCATCCAACAAAACTTGGGAATGGAGGATGGTCACTACATGGCCGAAAAATTTTCCAGGTTTAGGCACCGGCGCAGAATTCTTAGCAGAGCAAATAAACGTCATGTCGAATGGGCGAATTCATGTGAAGGTCTATGGCGCTGGTGAATTAGTACCGGCATTTGAAATTTTTGATGCCGTTGCGAATGGTGCTGCACATATGGGCCATGGTTCAGCGTATTACTGGAAGGGCAAATATCCCGCGTTACAATTTTTCTCTACCACCCCCTTTGGCATGACGGCAATGGAAATGAATGCCTGGCTATATCATGGTGGTGGCATGGAGCTATGGCAGAAAGCCTATGATCAATTTGGTTTAGTGCCGATGGCAGCGGGTAATACCGGTGTGCAAATGGCAGGATGGTTTAATAAGGAAATAAATTCACTCGATGATTTAAAGGGATTGAAGATGCGCATTCCTGGATTAGGAGGTGAAGTTTTGAAACGCGCAGGAGGGACACCAGTAAACCTTCCCGGTGGAGAATTATTCACTTCTTTGCAGTCCGGCAATATCGATGCCACCGAATGGGTCGGTCCTTATAACGATCTAGCTTTTGGATTTCATAAGATTGCTAAATACTATTATTACCCAGGTTGGCATGAACCCGGTACTACCTTGGAATGTTTTATTAATAAAAGTGCATTTGAAGAGCTGCCAGAAGATTTGCAGAGTATTGTGACGAATGCCTGTCGTGTCGCGAATCAAGATATGCTGACGGAATATATTGCGCGTAATAATGATGCGCTGGATACCCTGGTGAATGACCATCAGGTAGAATTGCGAGAATTACCTGTGGAGGTGATCAGAAAACTTGCTAAATTATCCGAAGAAGTTACATCTGAACTTGGCCATACTGACCCGTTAGCACGCGAAATATTTGATTCTTATAGTAATTTTTCTAAAAAATCACGCGCCTGGTTTGATATTTCCGAGCGTGCATACTTGAACTTGCGCATGGGGTAGACTACAGCATCAAATCGAATTTGAATAAATACCATAATAATAATCCAGGATAGGAGACAGTGTAGTGGAAGAGCTTTTTATTAAATGGCGCACTATGTGGGATGCCAGAGAATTTACAACCCAATTATTTTTTCTATTTAATTTGGTGTTTGCATTTTATATAGCATCGATTCCATTACGATCTTCGGCTAGGGAAATTACCGCAATTAACCGCGGCATTATGCTCACCTTTGGTATTGGTTACGCCATTCTTACAATTATTGGCTATTTTCAACTCGTTCCAACGTTCTCTCCCTACGAATAAGTTTACTGTATAAACTTATTTAATAAGGAAGCATTTTCTAAACAAGTGCGGCGGTAATTAAATATTGCTGTGCTTGAGTGTTGGTTAGTTTGAATAAACTTTATCTGGCAGCCAGGTGGCGAGTTCTGGGAAAGTCGCAATGAGCATTAATGCGAATACCTGAATAGCAATAAAAGGGGCGACGCCACGATAGATCTGTTTGGTTTGAATTTCCTTTGGTGCAACGCCGCGCAAATAAAATAAGGCAAATCCAAAAGGTGGGGTCAAAAAAGAAGTTTGTAAGTTAATTGCTATCATAATACCCAGCCACACTGGGTCCACACCCAGACTGAGTAGTACGGGCCCGACAATTGGCACGACTACAAATGTTATTTCAATAAAGTCTAGAATAAAGCCAAGCAAAAACATTAGCAGCATAACAATAAGCATGGCTGCAATTACACCGCCGGGTAGTTGAGTCAGCAGGGCATGTACCGCGTTATCGCCTCCGTAACCGCGAAACACCAAAGTGAAGAGGGATGCGCCAATAAAAATCATAAACACCATACAAGTAACTTGAACGGTTCTTCGCATTACATAACGCAAACAATCAAGATCAAGACGGCGATTAATCAATGCTAATAAAATTGCGCCTACAGCACCTACGGATGCTGCTTCAGTAGGTGTTGCAATTCCAGCAATGATCGACCCTAGTACCGCGGTTATCAGTACAATAGGCGGTATCAATGCATGCAGAATACGTTTAAATAACGCGGCCACATGCATGTCCACTTGTGGCGGGATGGCTGGCATGGTTTCTGGTTTGCGCCATGCCATAAATACTAAATACAATAAATATAAACTCACCAACAACAAACCAGGAAGCACGGCACCCAGGAATAAGTCACCTACAGTTACTGTTTCAGGTGAGAAGATGCCTTGGCTAAGCTGTGCTTGTTGATAGGCAGAAGACAACACCTCTCCCAGCAATACCAAGATTATGGAAGGTGGGATGATTTGACCCAGGGTGCCCGCAGCACAAATCACACCGGTAGAGATCTCAGCTTGATAGCCTCTTTTCAGCATGGTGGGGAGTGATAGTAAGCCCATGGTGACGACTGTGGCGCCTACAATTCCAGTGCTTGCAGCCAGCAGCATGCCGACTAAGATAACGGATATTCCAAGTCCGCCTGGTAAAGATCCAAATAAAGAAGCCATGGTGTCGAGTAACTCATCAGCGATTTTGGAACGTTCTAACATGACACCCATAAATACAAATAAGGGCACCGCAATCAATGTTTCATTAGTCATGATGCCAAATAAACGACTGGGAAAGGCGTGCAACAATGCAAGTTCAAATACGCCTGCTAATATTCCAATGGTTGCAAACATTAACGATACGCCGGCAAGTGTAAAAGCCACTGGATAGCCAAATAGTAAAACTATAATTACGGCTACAAATAATAAAAACGCAACGATTTCCATGTTTGTAAATCTATTGCTTGCGTAAAGCTATCCATGCACGCCCACATAGCGAAAGGGCTTGTAATAATAAAAGCAATGCCATAGTCGGAATAAAAGTTTTTAAAATATAAACTAGTGGTAAACCGCCCGCTTCGCGAGACTGTTCAAATAATTTCCAGGAATTCATTACGTAATCAAAGCTGATCCAAACAATGAATGTAGCAAAAGGCAGTAATAAGAAAATACTGCCAAAGAAATCAACCTTGGCTTTATTTTGTAATGACATATCTTGATAGAAGATATCCACGCGTACATGCTGATTATGTTTCAATGTATATGCACCTGCGATCATGAATACAAAAGCATGCAAATACGTGATCGACTCTTGCATCGCAATGCGACCAAAATTAAAACCGTAACGCATGACGACTACTAGAAATGTAATCCCCACCATGGCAAGCACAAACCAGGCGGCAAACTGGCCGACACGCTCATTCAGTGCATCAATACGATTGCATAGTTTTTCTATTTGAGCATTCAAAGAGTTTATTTTTTTGGGGAAATGCTAGGGATTGAGGCTGGGTACGTCATTGATGCGAGATTGCAAAATGTTTTTAAAAATGTTTGGGTCTTTAGTGTGAGTGATTTCTCCATCTTTAGGAAAGATTTTATCTTGTAAGCGCGATAGCCAAAATCTAAGTGCAGCTGCGCGCAACATATATTCCCAGGCTTCAATTTCTTGCGGTTGAAATTCGCGTTCGGCACAGTAGGCATTGAGCAACGCAGTATATGAATCCATGTTTAGTGTGCCGGTTTCTAGGCTACACCAATCATTTACTGTGACAGCTAGGTCGTACAGCAAGTAATCATTACATGCATAGTAAAAGTCGATAATACCAGTGAGTGTTTGCCCCATAAACATGACATTGTCTCGAAATAAATCGGCATGGATTATACCCTGTGGTAAATTCGAAGCTAATGGTTGTTTGCGATACTGAATTTCATTCTTGAGTAATTGTTGATCTTCATCGGATAACTGAGCAAGAACACGCTGCGCAGTTTTTTCTGACCACGCAATGTCTCGCGGGTTAGCAAGAGCGCCACTAAATGACTCTCCAACCACATGCATTTGTGCTAAGGCATGTCCCACAGTAGTGCAATGTTCGCTAGTTGGCTCCAGTACATTTTGACCTTCTAAGCGTCGTACTATTGCAGCAGGTTTATCTTTTAGTACGCGCACATAGTCACCCTGCAAATCAGCAATTGGGTGAGCGGTTGGCATACCGTGGTCAGATAAATGTGCCATAAAGGTTAAATAATAGGGCAGTGCTTCAGCTTTAAGTTCTTCAAAAATGGTCAGTACAAATTCGCCATTTTCAGTGGTGATAAAGTAATTGGTGTTCTCAATACCGGCATTGATACCTTCGTAGCTTAATAAAGCACCTAATGAATATTGCTTGAGGAAGGTTTCAAGCTCTTGTTGCTCGATGTTGGTGTAAACAGACATTTTAGGAAGTAAGGCTTATATTTCTAGTCGGATAATTTTTAAACAATCGGATGCATGAAAAATCTAGAGTGATCAATAATTATGCAAGCAATGAGAAGCCAGTCCCAGGTTGTGGGATATGGCGACAAAGTTTACAGTCATTTTTATACGGTTTTTACTTTACGTTTGTGTGTGAAACTTATCGTCTAGGTGAGTTATTTACAATGCATTTTTATACCACGGCATTATGATAACGCTCGAAACGAACGATCACTAGCAACCACTCGAAATTGAATAGAAAAATGTCTAAAAACAATACAACTCCCCTCATTTTGGTCGACGGTTCTTCGTATTTATATCGAGCTTTCCATGTGCCTAATTTGCAAGTTCTTGCCAACGCTTCTGGGCAACCCACAGGCGCAGTATATGGTGTGGTGAACATGTTAAAAAAATTGCTCAATGATGAACAACCTAGCCATATAGCCGTGGTATTTGATGCCAAAGGCAAGACCTTTAGGCACGAAGCTTATCAAGAATACAAAGCCAATCGTCCACCGATGCCAGAGGAGTTACAGAGTCAAATTGAACCCCTATACAACGTCATTCGTGCCATGGGTCTACCGCTGATTTCAGAGGCTGGGGTGGAGGCCGATGATGTGATCGGTACCTTGGCAGTACAGGCGGCTGAGCAAGGCCATCAGGTATTAGTGTCTACCGGTGATAAAGATATGGCGCAGTTGGTGAATGATCATGTCACTTTGGTCAATACCATGAGCAATACCAAAATGGATGCCTCCGGTGTAAAAGAAAAATTCGGCGTAACACCGAGACAGATTATCGACTACTTAGCGCTGATGGGGGATAAGTCTGACAATATCCCTGGGGTTCCCAGTGTCGGTCCAAAGACCGCGGCAAAATGGTTGAATGAATATGATTCTCTAGAAGGTGTGGTTAAAAATGCCGAGGCTATTAAAGGCAAAGTCGGCGAAAAATTACGTGAACATATTGATCAATTACCACTTTCCAAGGACCTCACTACCATTCGCTGCGATTTAGAGCTTGGCTTAACCGTCGATGAATTAAAAATTCAATCTTCCGATACCTTGCTATTAAAGCAACTCTACACCGAGATGGGATTCAAAACCTGGTTAAAAGCATTGACTGTTTCAAGCGACGAAGATGAAGCACAAGAATCTAAAGACAATAAGAGAACGGTCGTAAAAAAAGCAAAATACGAAGCCATTCTCTCGCAAAAAGATTTCGCACGCTGGCTAAAGAAACTTGAAAAAGCAAAGTTGATCGCCTTTGATACAGAAACCGATAGCCTGGATTACATGCAGGCCAATGTGGTCGGTTTGTCCTTTGCGGTGACACCAGGGGAAGCTGCTTATGTGCCGCTTATGCATAATTATCCCGGTGCACCAAAACAATTGAATCGCGATGAAGTATTGGCGCAGCTTGAACCTATTTTGAATGCTAAGCAGGCTAAAATTATTGGTCATAATCTAAAGTATGATCGCAGCGTATTGTTGAATCACAATATCCGTTTAGATGGCATAAAGTATGACACCATGCTGGAATCTTACGTATGCAACTCGGTGGCAAGTCGACATGACCTCGATACTTTATGTGAAAAACATTTAAACCACACAAATATTCATTTTGAAGATGTTGCAGGCAAAGGCGCTAAACAAATCACCTTTGACCAAGTGGAGTTGGAAGTTGCCGTTGATTATGCCGCCGAAGATGCGGATATGGTGTTGCGACTACATCAAATTTTTTGGGATGAATTAGCACAAAAACAAAAATCCAAACAAAAAGATTTATATCTGAATATTGAAGTGCCCATGCTGAAGGTGCTTTCAAATATTGAACGCAATGGTGTGTTGGTAGATGGCAAATTATTAGCTGTACAAAGTAAACAGCTGAGTGAGCGCGCGCAAGAAGTTGAGAAACAAGCCTATGAACTAGCCGAGCAGGAATTTAATTTAAGCTCTCCGAAACAAATACAAGAGATTTTATTTGTAAAGCAAGGCTTACCTGTTGTGCGTAAAACACCTAAAGGCCAACCTTCTACCGCTGAAGACGTGCTACAAGAACTAGCCGTAAACTATCCGTTGCCTAAGTTACTACTTGAGCATCGCATGCTGAGTAAACTTAAATCGACTTATACGGATAAGCTGCCGACCCTAATCAATTCAAAAACCAACCGTATACATACTTCGTATCATCAAGCCGTAGCTTCCACCGGACGCTTGTCTTCTTCTGATCCAAACTTACAAAACATTCCCATTCGTACTGAAGAAGGGAGGCGCGTAAGGCAGGCTTTTATTGCGCCGGCAGGCTACAAAATGTTGGCGGCAGATTATTCGCAAATTGAATTAAGAATCATGGCACATTTGTCGCAAGATGAGAGATTATGTGAAGCCTTTGCGCAGGGCGAAGATATCCACCGTGCCACCGCAGCGGAAGTATTTAATACTAAACTTGATAATGTTAAATCTGAGCAACGACGCGCTGCAAAAGCGATCAATTTTGGCTTAATTTATGGCATGTCGGCGTTTGGTTTGGCGCGTCAATTGGGAACTACGCGTACCGAAGCACAACAGTATGTGCGTTTATATTTTGAACGCTACCCGGGCGTAAAAAAATACATGGACAACATCCGTGAGCAAGCACGAGCTCAAGGTTATATAGAAACTTTATTTGGTAGACGTCTATATTTACCAGAGATTAATGACAAAAATGTGCAACGTCGACAATACGCAGAACGTACCGCTATTAATGCGCCGATGCAGGGTACTGCTGCGGACATTATTAAACGCGCCATGTTACAGATTGATGGCTGGTTACAGCAAATACAAGCTGATTGCAAAATGATTATGCAAGTCCACGACGAGCTAGTGTTTGAAGTGCAAAGTGATGCTGTCGAGCAAGTGACGCAAGAAGTGACTCAACGCATGGTTGCAGCTGCAGACTTGTCAGTACCTTTGGTGGTGGATGCGGCTATCGGCAGCAATTGGGATGAAGCGCACTAAAGAGAGTAATTGATATATCTGAATGTCCGCTATTGGCTCGTTAGCGGACATTCATAGAGCTGGAAAAACTTACCGAGCGGCAAGCCGATGGTCGTATGGGTAGGCCTGCAACGTAGCACCAAGGTGCTAGCTAGCCACTGGTCCTTTTGTGGTTGCCTTTTATCTATCCTCATAGGCAGGGGCCAGCTGCGCAAATATAATTTGTCCATCGATTAACACTCGAGTTGGAGCATTAAGGTTAAGTATATTGGACATACTTGTTACTTCAGGGATAGAAAATGATAAGGAACGTCATTAAAGCCACTTTATTTTTTGCAGTAGTAGTTTCTGCATGTACTGTCGTACAGGTTGCAACAGCATTAGATTTGGGTCTTGGAGACCTTTCTTCTATAGACCCCCATCATCCGTATGCCTGGACGCCCGATATGATGCAACAGCGAAATAGTCAAAATTTTAGCGCTATCGTTAAGCTCTCTACACCACAAGATTCTGACGGTTCTGAACCTGTGCAAAGAAGGTTGTCTTTGCAGGTGTATCAAGGGGATGGATTAGATGATTTGCGTCAGCACCCAGAGCAGCACAGTATTGCTATTTTGCCAGAAGAAGACGCCGAAGCTTATGGGGTTTCTGTAAAACAACGATTCTAGTACTAGACCATTACAAGCCAAAAAGTTCCCCAATATATTTTCATAATATCGAGAACTTTCAGATCTTTCTACCCTCTAACTAATTACGCAATAGCGTTACCCGCTTCCCTCCCTTAGCGGGCATGTTTAGGCTCGGGCTCCCCAACCGAGTCATTTTTAGCCCCGGTTTATCTCATTTAACCGGGGCATTTTTAATCTGGATTATTTTTAATCTAGATCAGGGGTCCTCTCTAATGCTTCGGATAACCATGCCGAAATCTTTTTTTGTGCTTGAGAGATGCCAATTTTTTTGGTGGAAGAGAATACTTGGACTCCGCAATTAAAGCCTTGCTTTTCTAAATCGGAGGTTACTTTGGTTAGTGTTTTTACCGTGTCATTTTTATTCACCTTGTCGACTTTAGTTAACAAGATATACAGGGGCCGTTGATAGTGTTTCGTCCAGCGAATCATGGTCCAATCTATTTCGGTGAGCGGATGCCGAATATCCATCACTAAAACCAAACCGCATAAAGCATTGCGGTTAACCAAATAGTTTTCCATTAAGCGCTGCCATTGCAGTTGTACTTTTGCAGGGGCTTTGGCATAGCCGTAGCCAGGTAGATCCACAAGATGTGAGTCACCATCTACCTTAAAGAAATTTATCAATTGTGTACGCCCTGGCGTCTTACTGGTGCGCGCCAGACTGTTTTGCCGGCATAGTGCATTGATGGCACTTGATTTACCGGCATTGGAGCGTCCGCAAAAAGCGATTTCAGCACGTGAGTCTGTAGGGAAGTTCTTTACGGCTGAAGCACTTTTTGTAAAGCGGGCCTGTGTGAGTGGAATCTTCATTTAGCGGGTAGCAATGTATGATTTTGAGAATGTACGGTTGTATAAATGATGCTTAGATAGCCTAAGACTATATACATTAATTAAAGCTACACCGTGATTATTTCCAAATATGCGAATTTTTGCGGCAGCATGTGTTTTTATGGTATACAAACAGCCCTTTTAGCCAAGTCATCATGAATTCGAGGCTTGGCTTTACTAAGTCATATAAACCTATTTTGAAGTAAGGAATTAGACGCATGAAGAAACTGTGTTGTTTGCTAGGCATTTGCTTGTTGTTTGTTACGAATGTTTATGCAGGTGGTGATCCGCAAGCTGGTAAGCAAAAAGCGACCCCCTGTGCAGCTTGTCATGGCGTGGACGGCAATAGTGCGAATCCTGCTTGGCCAAAACTAGCCGGGCAAGGGGAAAAATATCTTATCGATCAGTTGCAGTTATTCAAAGAAAAAATACGTATTAATACGTTGATGAACCCACAGGCGGTCAACTTATCCGAGCAAGATATCCAAGATTTAGCTGCATATTTTGCCGGTCAATCGCCCAGCACAGGCACTGCAGATCCTGAAAAAGAATTTCAAGGTAAGAAGTTGTACGTTATTGGTGAGAGAATCTACCATGGTGGCAATGCTGAAACTGGCGTACCCGCATGCATGTCTTGCCATGGGCCAGCTGGTGTCGGCAATGTACCTGCAAAATTTCCACGTTTAGCCGGCCAACATTCGGTCTATACAGCAGCACAGTTAAGGGCTTATCGAAGTGGCGCTAGGTATCAAACGGATGATAATTTAAACATGATGAAAGATATCAGCAACTATATGACAGACACTGAAATTGACGCGGTTGCTGAGTATATTTCTGGTCTATATTAACGCCATTTAGGTAGATCAGCTCGACGGCATTAGATTTAGTTATGTGCAGTAGAACCATAGATGCCAAATACGGTCCAAATAAGTAATTATAATAATCAGTTTCGAATATGAATAATCTAAACTCTTTTCGTGTTTCCTTCGTTCTATTATTTGCCTTAGTCGCTTCTATGCTTTTAGTCACCACTAGAGCCAACGAAGCTGAGCATGACCATGCGCAACATGATCAGGCGCAGGAAGCCACGGGCGAATTTCAAGAAGGTAAGCACTACCACCGGATTTCGCCCGCAGTTCCCACCGATGTAAAGGCGGGTAGTGTTGAAGTACTGGAGCTTTTTTGGTACGGCTGTCCTCATTGTTATCAATTTGAGAAATATCTAACTAGCTGGATGCAGGAAAAAGCCGCGAATGTTGAATTTATGCGTATACCCGCCGTATTGAATCGGAGTTGGGTTCCTCATGCACGTGCCTACTATGCTCTAGAAGCCATGGGTGAGATTGAGAGGATACATCCAATATTCTTTGCAGCGATTCATGAGCAAGGAAGGCGTTTGCATGATATGGATTCAATGGCGCGTTTTTTAACTCAACATGGGATCGATGGAAAAGAGTTTAAAAAAGCCTATGATTCACTCTATGTTGAGACAAAAACCAAGCGTGCTAAACAGTTAGTGCTTCAGTATGGTTCAAGCTCCGTGCCTGCCGTAATTATTAATGGCAAGTACCGCAGTACGGCAAGTGATGCGGGGAGTTATGAAAGACTACTGCAATTGATTAATCAATTGGCACAGCAAGAAGCCAATCTAAGTGCATCATCTGAAACTATAGAATAAAAGCTTAATTAGCTTTAGTCTTTTTTTCGTGTTGCGAATTTCTTGCGTGAAATTCGTCTAGCATTTGTTCAACATTGATGCGATCACTAATTCGAGGTCGCGCAGGTGGTTGCTGCTTCCTTAAATCATCAAAGATTTTTCTGGTTGTAAGTTTAACTTCCGTGTCCATTTCGCCTTCCCAATATCCATTTTTTTAGAGCATTCACATCGTAAGTGCTTACAGGTCATTCCAATGGCTAATGGCGATTAGTGGTGGATGAAGAGTGATTAGTGGGGTTGGATGGCAGATAAACTTTAGCAATGTTAATCAGTTGAGTTGGCATTTAATAAAGGCGTCCTGCACCCACAATCCGAGTTTTCCAAAACGGGCTGTTCAAATGGTCGGTGGAAACTGCTTTACCTGACTTGGGCGCATGCACAAATTGCCCTTTGCCAATATAAATTCCTACATGAGAGATATTCTTTCCATTTAGCGTGAAGAACACAGCATCACCCGACTCAAGTTCTCCAATTCTGATGGGTAGAGCAGAATAATGTTGTTGTTGAGTAGTGCGTGGAATGCTTATGCCTAATTTTGTGTGGCTGAAATACACTAAACCACTGCAATCAAATCCAGTCGGCGAAGCGCCTCCATAACGGTAAGGCTTGCCTAGCTGTGATTTTGCCAAGGCTGCAATTTTCTGGCCCAGCTGATGTTTAGATGGTTGTTTCGAGATTAACGGTTGGTCTACAGTGGTCCCATGGTTATTGGGTAGTGTGACTCTTTGTTGTGGTACGTGTGAGCAAGCAGAAAAGAGTAAAGTGCTACTGAGGCTGAATAATAGAACTAGAATATCCTTATTCATATTGTTCATAGTGATGTAGCGGTGTTGTTTGCAACTGTGCAAGTCTAATCGAAATCCAGATAGTAGGGCCTGTTCAACAGGCTAAATGCCTATAGTATGTAGATAAATGGCAATAACCATGAATAGGTTAACCACATAAGAATGGTAAGTGGTGTGCCGACTTTGACAAAATCAATAAACTTATAACCGCCAGCGTTCATTACTAATAAGTTTGTTTTGTATGCCATGGGTGTGATGTAACTCATGTTTGCACCGAATAGCACGGCTAAGATAAAAGGCGCTGCGGGTTGGGCGAGTTGTGCCGCGATACTTACTGCAACCGGTGTTCCAATTACTGCGGCGGCGTTATTAGAAACCACATTAGTAAGCAAAGCCATCAGCAACATTAAGCCACTTAAAATGACAGGTACGCTCGCACCATCAGTTGAATAAACAAATAAACTAGCCAAATATTCCGTGCCACCAGTTTTAACTAAAGCCGAACCGATTGCTAGACTCGCAACCACAATTAAAATAATGGGTGCACTTAAAGCTTGTGTGGCTTCACGCCAAGTCAAGCAGCTGCAAATAATCATTAACAATACCCCGCATACTGCACTAATCGCGATGGGTAAAACTCCAATTGCTGCAGTTAAAACAATACCAATCATGATCCATAGCGCTAAGGGAGCTTTAGCGGAGTGTGGTAAATTTTCTGTTGAATCTAGTATTAATAATTCACCACTTCTTTTTAGTTTTGCGATGGCTTTCGATTTGCCTTGTACTAAAATAATGTCGCCGGTACGCAGCCAAACTTCGCGTACACCGGAATACAAGTTTTCAACTTTTTTACCGCCATGATGCAATGCTAAAGGAATGAGTTGGTAACGTTCGCGGAAGCGTAAACGTGAAAGGGTCATGTTATCTAAGGGCGAGCCCTGCGATACTACAATTTCTGCGAGTTGTTGTTGCGAGGTCGAGTACAAGTCTTGTTCGCTGATGGGCTCATTGTTGGAAAATAATGTGGCTTCTAACACTTCTTCAAATTCTTTTAAGTCTTTTGGTGTATCACGAACATATATACGATCTCCAGCTTTGATTTCAACATCCGGTAACAAGGATAAGTAGGTGTTTTCTCCGCGCTGAATGCGTTCTACCTTCATCGTGCCACCGGTAAGTTTTATTATTTCCGCTAAAGTTTTTGCTACGCAACGACTTTCCTCAGAAATATGTAACTGGGCAAGAAATATTCGTGGCGAACTATTGGCTAAAGGGGTATCGCGTTCAGAAACGATGTGTGGAGCAATCAGCCACAAGTAAGTAATGCCGACAATAGAGGCTATGCTGGCAGGCAGAATGAAATCAAACATGGAGAATTTTTCAACACCTAAGTCCGCTGCCACGGATACGACTAACAGGTTTGTAGAGGTGCCGATCGTGGTGCACATGCCACCTATCAAAGTGGCAAATCCCATCGGCATTAAAACACCCGCAGGAGATCGATTGGTGCGCAGCGAAACGCTAATTAAAATCGGCAGCAGCAGTACCACTACCGGAGTGTTATTAATAAAGGCACTCAGTGCTGCACCGATCACTAAGGTTAGTAATAGGGAAATCATAGGGCTAACCCGCCAAAGCTTTGCTAGCGAGCGACCAATGGGTTCTAGTGCTCCTGTGCGAACTAGGCCTTGGCCTGTGCAATCATTAATGCGCAAACGGCAATCAGTGCCTCATGTCCAAAACCAGAAAATAGCTCAATTGAGTGCAACATTTCCCCATTGTGTTGATAAGGGAATAATTCAAATCCAATGGCGAGTACCGCAATAACGAATAAACTAGATGTCTCTAACGGGATACGTTCACGTGTGAAAAGAATGAGCGCAATGATGGTTAATGCCAATATCGCGATGGCATGGTGGTCAGGAGCTGGGGGGAAAGCCATATTTAAGAGTTTAAGCTGATTTTAGAGTTTCTGTTAAACCGATTTGTGAGATAAAGCTTAATACCACTACGGAAGGGCTATTTGGTTTCGTATCAAGCATTCTCTATAATCCGCAGCGCAACTAAAGTACAGCGAATATGATTAGGAGTTTGTGTGGAAGATAAGCAGTTTGCAACGCAATTGATGATTATAATTGGGGTGCTGGTAGGGCTTACAGTGCTGATATTGATCCTTGCCAATGTACTCATTTCTGATACGGACTATTCTGAAGACGTCATAGTTAAGGGCAGAATTGAAGACCGTATCAAACCGGTAGCTCGTTTGGCGCTAGCAGGTGAGGTTGCCAATGCAGCCGATACAGCTTCAAGTGAAGGTGATGATTCCAACGAGCCTGCCGCATCAGGACTGTCAGGTGAGCAGCTCTATGCTCAAGCTTGCAGTGCATGTCATGCAACTGGTGTGCTTAATGCTCCGAAATTTGGCGATAAAGCCAGCTGGGGTCCGCGTATGGCGAAAGGTGCGGATAAGCTATTAGCCAGCGCTATTAATGGAATTGGCGCGATGCCTGCAAAAGGTGGACGTGTAGATTTTTCCGATGCGGATATTCAGCTAGCGGTGGATTACATGTTGGGATCAGTTCAATAAATCGGTTTTGTTTGGCGCTTACTTGGCTAATGATTTAACTGAGTAAGCGGTCATAATGTCTATAGCTAATAGCTTCACTCAAGTGCTTGGTTAGGATTACTGCTGAATTTTCTAAATCTGCGATGGTGCGTGCAAGTTTTAGGGTTCGATGGTACCCGCGTGCAGACAGACCTAGTTGTTCATAAGCTTGATCCATTAATTTTTCACATTCTTGATTAAGCAAACAAAACTGTTCTATTTGTTTGTTACTCATAAACGCATTGGGTTTTTGTTGCCGTTCCAATTGACGTTGTCGAGCTTCACTAACGCGTTGTCGTACATCCTGGCTAGATGCTCCCGAAGCATCTGTCTGTTGACGTAATTGTTCTTTTTGTACACGCGGCACATCAATATGGATATCGATGCGATCGAGTAGCGGCGCAGAAATGCGCGTGCGGTAACGTCGAATTTGTTCAGGAGTGCAGGCGCAGTTACCGTTAATATCGATATCACAATCTTGCGGGCAAGGATTCATGGCCGCAATAAGTTGAAAGCGAGCAGGGAATTGCACTTGTCGCGCCGCACGTGAAATTGCAATATGCCCAGATTCTAATGGTTCGCGCAATACTTCCAATACACGACGATCAAATTCCGTTAATTCATCTAAAAATAAAACGCCATGATGAGCTAAGGAAATTTCTCCCGGCATTGGATAGGAGCCACCCCCCACCAATGCGACACCTGAGGCAGTATGGTGAGGTGCGCGAAATGGGCGTGTGCCCCATTGTTGATGATTAAAGCCACCATGACTGATTGAATAGATAGTGGCGGATTCAACCACTTCTTGTTCGCTGAGTGCCGGTAAGATGCTGGGTAGTCGACTGGCTAACATGGTTTTGCCACTGCCCGGCGACCCGACCATCAACATATTATGTCCACCGGCGGCAGCCACCTCTAATGCGCGTTTTGCATGATGTTGGCCTCGTACATCGCTAAGATCAAACGCTTCTACGCATGAATTTACATCGAGGGCTTGCGTGAAGGGTGAGATTCTTTCTTGACCAGATAAGTGCGCACTGATTTCTAACAAACTATTTGCCACGAGTACTTTGGCTTGCTTGGCAAGTAATGCTTCACCGCCATTATCAATCGGGACTACAATGGTGCGTGAGTGCTTGCCAGTGGCCACTGCGGCTGGCAACACACCATGCACACTGCGTAGTTGTCCACTTAAACTAAGTTCACCAAGGAATTCATACTCATGAAGGGATTCATGCGGCAGTTGATCGGAAGCCGCTAAAATTCCAAGCGCAATGGGTAAGTCAAATCTGCCGCCTTCTTTAGGTAAGTCTGCGGGAGCAAGATTTATCGTAATGCGACGTGTTGGGAATTGGTAGCCAGAATTGAGTAATGCAGCGCGAACGCGATCTTTACTTTCTTTTACCGCAGCTTCCGGTAACCCGACAATGGATAAACCTGGCAAGCCATTTGAAAGATGTACTTCAACAGTAACTAAGGGTGCATCCATGCCCGTTTGCGCACGGGAAAAGATCGTAGCGAGATTCATGCAGGCAATAGAGAATTTATGAAAATTACTTATCTAGTATTTTATTTTCTAGTTCCTGTATACGTTGCTCTAATTTTTTCACGCGTAGTTGACTATTCGACAACATCTTTTCTTGCACATCGAATTCCTCGCGAGTGACGAGATCAAGACGTTGAAACACGCTTTCTGTTGCAATTCGAGCATTTTTTTCAAGGCTCTGTCTGGCTGACTTTAAATCATCAGGTATCACGGCACTAATTTTGCGCACCATTTCATCTAGCGCTTGAGTGTCAATTTTCATCGCAATTCTCCATTCAATCTACAAACTAGTGTAACCGAATCTGGCTAAACCGTAGCGCATCATATATGGGCAGTTGCGAATTAAAACAGTGCATTATATTTGTGCAATACCAATGAATTCCCCGGAATCGATCATAACTCATTGTTTTATATTCATTTAAAGATGTTGGCATGGCGTATGCACTATCTACTAGTCGCGTCAGTCAAGTGTTGATGCGGTGACAACTGTGAAAAAACTACTACGCAAATAATACAAGGCTATATCGATAGTTTTGATGTGGCTTATAAAACGACAAGATTTAGGAGATTAAGGTTATGAAACTGATTACCGCGATTATAAAGCCTTTCAAGCTTGATGATGTACGGGAAGCTTTGTCTGAAATTGGTGTATCAGGTGTGACGGCATCAGAAGTCAAAGGCTTTGGAAGACAAAAAGGACATACAGAACTGTACCGCGGCGCAGAGTATGTCGTTGATTTTTTGCCGAAGGTAAGACTAGAAATTGCAATTGATAGAAGTCTTTTGGATTCCGTGATTGAAGCAATCACTAAAGCTGCCAACACAGGGAAAATTGGCGATGGCAAAATTTTTGTCTCATCGATTGAACAAGCAATACGTATACGGACTGGGGAAACAGATTCGGAAGCGTTGTAATACAAAATATTCTTTAGGGAGGGAGTTGTGGGAAACCAGATTTTTGAATTGCAATATACGATGGACACCTTTTATTTCTTGGTGTGTGTTGTTTTATAAGCTACTTTTTATAAATTGTGGCGCGGCAAAGCTGCCGAGATGAATAGCATGATTGTAGTACTGCGTAGTAAAGTCTATTTGCTTTGCAGCAGCTTCTCTTGAGAATGGAATTTGATTACCTTTGCTGGTCATTGTTGCAGTCCACCAACCGGTTGGATAACTGGGTTGTGGGAAAAAGATGAGATTGGTATTTGCAAAACCGGCATTCCTCATACATGCATGCATAGGTTTGATAATGCTCTCTAAGTGCGCGAGAGGAGACTCGCTTTGCTGTACAAGTATGCCGTCAGACTTAAGTGCACGTATACAGGTTTGATAAAAAGGTGTAGAAAATAAGCCTTTAGCCGGCCCTATTGGGTCTGTGCTGTCGACAATGATGATGTCGATGGAGTTATCTTTGGCTTGTTGCATCCACTTTATCGCATCATCAAAGATGAGTTCGACGCGTGGATCGTTATTGGCCTCACATAATGCTGGGAAATATTGTTCCGACAACTGAGTGACTCGCTGATCAATTTCTACCTGCGTGATATATTGCACGCATGTGTGTTTTGCAACCTCGCGAATGGTGCCGCAATCACCACCACCTACTACCACTACATTGGTGGGATTGGCATGGTTAAATAATACAGGATGCACCATCATTTCATGGTATATAAAGTTGTCGCGTTCCGTTAACATCACAAGACCATCTATCACCATCAAATTTCCAAAACTTTTAGTTGAGTAGATCTCTATTTTTTGAAATGGTGTTTGTTCTTGGTGAATTTTTTCGTGAGTTTCCAATGAAAATGCAGTGCCGCACTCTATGCATTCCTCGGTAAACCATTTTTTGCTTATGTTCTGCATATTTTTCCTGTTACCTTTAAAGTCGTATCTAATGTCTGTTCGCTATTGTAAATAAAAGTAAACTAAAAAATAAAAAAATTATGAGTACTCGTGATGCGTGGGATGTTGACTTAGCTAAACTGCATTATCGCATTGCTAAGTGGGGCTTAGGTCTATTTGATATCAATTCTCAAGGGCACGTTGTTGCTAGGGCGGAAGCAACTGAAATAGATCTATATGATTTGAGTGTGCGCCTAAGAGCCCATGGAGTTGGGTTACCGGTACTAGTACGTTTCCCGCATATATTGCAACACTTGTTAAGCGAATTGTATACAGCATTCGAGCAAGCTATTGCGTCTAGCCAATATGCAAGCAACTTCATTGCCGCATATCCGATTAAAGTAAATCAGCAAGCCTCAGTAATTCGACATTTCCATGCTCAAAGTCAATGGCCCATCGCATATGAAGTGGGCAGCAAGGCTGAGCTGATAGCTTGTCTCGGAATAATAGAAAAACAAAACCAAATAATAATTTGTAATGGTTACAAGGATGAGGCTTATATACGCTTGGCTTTAATTGGAAGGTTGTTGGGGCATGAGGTGGTCATCGTAATAGAAAGCTTGATTGAATTTCAGCATGTGCTGAAGTTATATGCTGAACTTAATATACAACCTGTGTTAGGGATGAGGGTGCGTTTAGCTTCGATTGCAGAAGGTAATTGGCAGAATACTGGAGGTAAGCGATCAAAGTTTGGATTAACCACAAGTGAAGTATTGCAGCTTGTTAAAGAGTTAAAAAAACATGATGCGATTGAATGCATGCGAATGTTGCATTTTCATATGGGCTCACAAATTCCTTGCTTGCAAGATATACGTGCAGGGGTTCAGGAAGGCATGAGATTTTTTACAGGACTCACAAAGCTTGGCGTTGAATTTACCCAACTAAATGTTGGCGGTGGTTTGGCGGTTGATTACGAAGGCAGTAATTCAACCTCCTACTTTTCGAAGAGCTATTCCATTAGTGATTATGCGAATACCATTATTGATGTTGTAAATTCTGTATGCCAGCTAGAAGGCATGCGGGCGCCCACGATCGTTTGTGAAAATGGGCGCATCATGACGGCTTATCATGCGGTATTACTAACCGATGTAATTAATGCTGAGTATCAGCGAGATTATGAACGTGGCCATGATGAGAAGCTGTTGACATCTAACCAAAAGTTAAAATTGCTTACTGAGTTGAATGAATATATTTCTGCAGAAAGTGAAGATGTAGATAAGAATTTTGATGGCTCAAAAAGCTATGCCAAACTTATGCAACTTACGCTAGAGATAGAGAAAGACTTTTGTAAAGGTAAACTTTTATTAGAGGATAAAGCGCAAGCAGAAAAAATAGCTAATAGCATATGTAAACGGCTATGGAAATATAAAGATAGTCTGTCAGAAGATTGCAAGTGTGAGCTTGAAGAAAAGTTTATTGAAAAATACTTTTGTAATTTTTCCTTATTTCAATCGACGCCTGATATTTGGGGCTTGAAGCAAATATTTCCGATATTACCGTTGCATCAGTTAAATGCTATTCCGCAGCATAAAGTACGCTTGCATGACTTAACCTGTGATTCAGATGGACAAATCGATCGTTATGTGGAAGGTGACTCCATTAAATCTTACCTATCGTTACATCAGTTCTTTCCAGGGCAAGATTATGTTTTGGGTCTGTTTTTGGTAGGGGCCTACCAAGAGATACTAGGCGATTTACACAACCTATTTGGAGATACTAATACGGTCAACATTGAGCTTACAGCCGATGGAGCTTATCAAATATGCGAAGAAGAGCCTGGTGATTCCATCGAAGAAGTACTATCTTATGTGCATATTTATGCCTCAAAAATGCCTCAAGTCTGGTTGAAGAAGCTTGATCAAATGAATGTGTCCACTAAAACTAAAGAGTTAGTATTACAAGAATTGGAAGCCTGCTTGAAGGCAGACACGTACTTAGGCTAGTGGCAGATCCAACTATTTCTATATCTACAATATGTTAGCCCAAATCGTTTTAATACTTGCGCTATTGCTAATCCTGGTCGGCATGATCATGGTGTTACTGGACGCATTCTCCGAGAGCTTTTTATGGGGTTTGCTGGTTTTGTTGTTGGTGCCCGTATTTGGTCCAATTTATTCCTTTGTTAAGTGGCATAAGGCCCAAGCGCGTAATGGCTTCGCAATAAGTTTGGTGGGTCTGGTGATGATGGGCGCTGGCATCTATGGCAGAGGTGCACAAATTATTATCCCAGGCTTAAGCTTAAGTAATCAAGAAATTGTAAATAGTCTGCCGAGTGCATCTCCCTCCTCTGAACCACTATCCAACGAAGATGCTGCTGCTAAGATTGTTTTCGAAGATGGAGTTGAATATGACCCTATTCTAAGCACTGATAAAGATAGATTTTCAAATGAAGACATTGAAGCATTAGCCCCACAAGCAGATAAGACCGTAAAAGGCTCTCAACGTTCGAAAATCCACAAGGCCTTGCTCGATGTTGCTGATGTAGATTTTTCTGTAGGATCTAATGTTGAGATAATATTTGTTGATGGATCAAATAAACGTGGTCGCTTGATTGCAAGCTCAGAAGATTCGATTTCACTAGAAGAGCAAACAAGTGGTGGTATGGTTTCTTTCGAACATAATTTTGAGAAGATTAAGTCTATATTTATATTGGTAGATCCAGGTGCGGCTCCACCCCCTCCTGTAATGGCGAAGCAAGAGCTTGTTGTGCCAGTGACGGATGATGGTATTGATAACGCTGTAGCGGATAAATTAGCTCCCCTTGAGGACAAACTAGCTCCCCCTGAACAAGAAATTCAAGCAGGACAGTATACTAATAACGTTCCCCCGCCATCTGAGTAAAAAGCCCAGTATAAAATAAAATAACTTTAGCCTGATATGTTTAATTCATACTGGCCCAATTAACACCTTTGTGTTTCTATAGGCTGTATTAAGCGGGTATTGTGTGTGATGAAATGTTTTGTGTATAAAAGTTCAAAGAAAGTAGATGCCTATATCTACTTAGATCAAAAAGATGATTTCACAAAAATCCCTAAGAAATTACTGGAGCTTCTAGGCGAACCTAAATTTACATTGGAGTTTGATCTTATAGATGATCGAAAACTGGCAGTTGCAGATGCTAGACAAGTGATCGCCAACCTAAAGGATCAGGGCTATTATTTGCAAATTCCACCACAAAATAAACTTCCAAGTTAACTAGATTTATAGTTGTTACAGACACATGAATCTACGTTTTATACTGCATGTCTTTCTTTGTGTTTTTTTGGCTGGATTAGGTTATTGGTTTTATTTGCAGTTAGATGATAGTGGTAGTGATTCATTGAACTCTATACCCGTTGCCAGTTATTGGTTTGGGTTTCTAATATTTGTACTCTTTAGTTGGCTATTTTATTGGCCATTGCATAAATTTTCAGCAAAGAGTTGGCTTATTGCGTTGTTAATTGCGGTTACCTCTACGGCCGCAATGCTCTTTATAGCTCGCGAATACGAAAATAAAATTAACGCAGAAGAGAAGGTGCTATCACAAGATCAGGGCCCACAAATTTTGTCACTTGATAGTGTTGAGGAAGATTCAATTACTGAGGATAAAGATGTTGGCATACAACAATAAATCTTGTTAAGTTAGAGTTTGAACAATGATTTGCTGGCGCGTCGCAATTCAACAAGAATATCTTTTTGCAGTTGATCCAATTCAACTATTTTAGATTCAGCCACACCACTTAGCCATGCTGTAGCAGTATTTTTCTTTTTAGTGAAGTAATTGAGAATAAATTGTTCAGACATTAATACAAATTTAATGGCTTTTTCTGGATTGACTTGAATGAATGGGTTTTGTGCAATCTGTAAGGCCGAGGTTTCTTGTGCCGCACAAAACTTGTTTAATAAGTAAAACAGAGAAATTCGTGCTTGTCGCAATGATTTAACCACACGCACTTTGGACTCTTCGTTCAGGCTTGCTTCAACTATAGCATCGAGCCATAAGATTAAATCGCTCTCTGCTATAACTACTTCACTAGCTTTAATTTCATTAACTAGATCATATATTCTTTGCTGGATTTCTTTGGTCTCATCTTTTGTTTGTTTGCGCTTCATTGTGCGTTTCCACAAAGTTTGTGTTTCTTGTAGATTCGCGCGCAAGATTTCGAGCTCTTGCTGTCTTAGATGAATAGTTTCTTCGCGTGTTTCAATTAGTTTGCGTTTTTGATGAATTGTGCGTGCTAACACTTTTAAACGCAAAATGTAGTATTCAGATAAAATTTTATCTACAGAATTAGTTTGCTTGCGTAGAAGTCTTATTGAGTATGAAAAACGTTTTGCATCATCTTTATTAATCGGTTTAACTTTTTCAAGTATCGCTAGACTTTCATGCAGACTGATTGTTTCGCTTCTTACGTCAATGAGTAAATTATTAATTGATTCGATATGCTTAACGTATGTAACGTTGCCTATCTTTCTGGTGCCACGCTGAGAAGCTTGCAGCATGTCAACGAGCAAAAGGATTTTATTTTTAAATACTCTTAAATTGGCAGAGCCAGTGGTGACCTTGGCTTTATCTAATGAAGCAACAAGTTGATCACCATAGGTTTCCTGGTCGCGCATGCGGCGCTTCAGGTGGAAAGAATTGGCCGACATAATTAAATCATCGACAGCACTACGTGAAGCCATCGGTATTTTTTCGCTGATATCAGCCGGGATATTATTAGGTATTTGTTCGATTGACAGCTCAGAAATACGGGCAGCCGGAAGCGTCTGTAGCAGTTTTAGGAACTGCTGTAGCGTTAACGGTGCTTGAATTTGTGTATTGCTCTGTGCGGCCATATTAATTATCACAGGTAGAGAAATAGTGTCTCTGCCAGCTTTTAATGCCTGATCTTGCGTGAATTTTAAGAGAAAGTTTAGGGTTGAGTGCACAAAAGGCACTAACGGGCGACGAAACCCAAGATCCCAGCAGTTTGAAGGGTATGTTGTAGGTTTAATGGGCGACGAAATCTAGCATGCGGCTGGTGGATCGATGGGCCATTTTGCGGATGTCTTGCTCAACAAAAATCTCATTTTCTCCGGACTCCAGCACGGCTTCCAGATTATGCAAACCATTCATTTCCATCCAAGGGCAGTGTGCGCAGCTTTTGCAGGTAGCACCTTCGCCAGCGGTAGGGGCTTCGATAAATTTCTTATTCGGAGCCTCTTGTTTCATTTTGTAGAAAATACGGTTATCGGTGGCGACGATAAATGACGGATTGGGCAATTCTTTAGCCGCTTTAATGAGTGCTGTGGTAGAACCGACGACATCAGCAATATCAATCACGGCAGCGGGAGATTCTGGATGTACTAGGATAGCGGCCTCGGGGTGCTTGGCTATTAATTCTCCTAATCCGCGCGCCTTAAATTCCTCATGCACAATGCAAGCGCCTTGCCACAGCGCCATATCTGCACCGGTAACTCTTTCAATGTAGTGGCCAAGATGTTTATCGGGCGCCCAAAGAATTTTTTTATCTTGATCCATTAAATGTGAGACCACTTTTACCGCAATACTGGAGGTCACGACCCAATCAGCTCGAGCCTTTACTTCGGCGCTTGTATTGGCATATACCACGACTTCATGATCGGGATGTTGATCGCAAAACTCACTAAATTCTTTTGCTGGGCATCCTAGGTCAAGTGAACAGGTAGCGTCTAAAGTAGGCATGAGCACACGCTTTTCTGGGTTTAATATTTTTGCAGTTTCACCCATAAACTTTACACCGGCTACGATAAGCGTAGTCGCTGAATGGCGATTACCAAAGCGGGCCATTTCTAATGAATCGGATACACAGCCACCCGTCTCTTCCGCAATCATTTGCAAATCTTCGTTAGTGTAATAATGCGCAGCTAAAACAGCATTTTCTCGTTTAAGTAAGCGCTTTATATTTGCTATTTTTTCTTCTCGTTGTTGCGCAGAATAAACAGGTAAATTCGATTGAATAACCGCAGTTTCAGGGACGCCTTTTAATGGCACTGCAAATTCTAGAGAGGTATCTGACATAAAGAAGGTCGCATTTATGGGTATTATTAATATATAAGGTCGATAACGCTTTAAATCAACCCCAAAAATTCATAATTCTAGGCGATTTGTTCGATATTAGGATAAACAGTATGAATAAAATAAGTCTTTTGGGAAGATAGAAGAAGCTTATTATGCAAAATACTATTAAGTCTTATTAACAACATCTTTATTGATATTGCTGCTAAGTGCTTGCAGCACAAGCTATGGCCCTATAGGTGAAGATAGTTTCTAAGATATTTTTTTATCTAGTGTAGATATTGGACAGCAAGCAATATTATTTCATAGTCGCGCAATTTGGTATCCGAATAAAGATGGCTTCAAATTTCTACCTGCAGGCAAGAAATTACGCAAAGGCATAATTGTGCGCACAGATCGTGGGATTTATTTCTCTGAATGGAATGTGAGTAGCGGGCAAGATAATGCCGTTCTTTCTGTTACCTATGATGAAATTGAATCAGTGAGGCATGCGGCAAATGAAGTGTTTGGGCGCGTGTAGTAGAAAAGAATATTTTTAATAGTTTCGAGGTTCTAGGAGATACATAGAGACCACCATACCTGCCTGACAAAGAGCGAACCGAAATTGCCTATCAAGTATTCCAACAGTAAGCAGGAAGCTAGGGCGATAAGCGACATTCGATATAGAGAGGGGCTACTGCTTGGCTTGCATGAGTAATGTGTCTATATGGTTTGCGCGCAAACGCTTACGTAACTGTTCTAAGGCCTGCCGATCATTGGAAGGCCCAATACGTACCCTATGCCATTTTGAGTTATTTACATCTACCGACTGAATATGAGCCTCTACGCCTAGCAATGCTAAGCGCGCTTTTAGACTGTCAGCTTCATTGAATTGCTGGAATGACCCAGCCTGTAATAAATACCCTCCAGAATGAGTGGAGGGTTTTCTGGAATCGGGTTTGGATTTTTGAGGTCGTGTTTCTTCCTCGGGAATGACGACTTCTAGCTCTGGCAACAGAGTATAGAAATCAAATTTGTTTTTTTTGGTTTGCTCTACGGCTTGCGTGCTTTGTTGTTGTGAGTTGCTATTAGCTTTCGTGTCATCGGCATAACGGCCATTCGTGCGTGTTAACATCGCAATACCGAGGCCAATTAAAATACCCAAAGTCAGCCATATCCAAGCAGGTAAAATATTACTCGCTTTAGTGGGTTGTCGTCTTTTTCTGCGTGCCATGATTGTTCAACCTACATTTGTTGCGGTGCGCTTACATCAAGCAGTGTTAAACCATTATTGAGTACAATTTGAGTAGCGCGAATTAATTTTAGTCGCGCATTGCGAAGCGGCAGCTCATCAACCAATACTTGGTGAGCATTATAAAAGCTATGGAAAGCATTGGCTAAGTCACGCAGATAATTAACCACGATATGGGGAGCGAGCTGGTTAGCGGCAGTGGTTATTTTTTCTGGGAATTGATCCAAGGCTTTTATTAAATCTTTTTCATGTTCTTGGGACAATAATGATGAATCTGCTTCGACAAGCTTATTGTCTTGGCATTGATTATTTGCCTGTTCAAATATGCTACAAATTCTCGCGTGCGCATATTGCACATAATAAACAGGGTTATCTTGTGATTGCGAAGTGGCTAAGTCTAAATCAAAATCTAAATGTTGTTCGCATTTTCTCATTACGTAAAAAAAGCGTGCAGCATCTTTGCCTACCTGTTTACGCAATTTTCGCAGTGTGACAAATTCACCGGAGCGAGTGGACATTGCGAGCTTCTTTCCGCCTTCGTATAAATTTGCAAACTGTACGAGCATCACGCGTAACCGTTTTTGATCTTTGCCTAATGCCTCAATAGCCGCTTTCACACGCGCAATGTAGCCATGATGGTCTGCGCCCCATATGTCAATGATCTGATCAAAACCACGTTCATACTTATCTAAATGATAGGCGACATCTGCTGCAAAATAAGTGTGTTGGCCATTTTCTCGCACTAAGACACGATCTTTTTCATCTCCAAAAGTAGTGCTACGAAACCAAAGCGCACCACTTTTATCATACGTATGTCCGCTGTTAGCTAATGCATCCAATACGCATTGAACTTTATTATTATTTACCAATGATTGTTCTGAATACCAGTTGTCATAATTCACTCCAAACAACTTAAGATCATCTTTGATATCACTGATGATGGTGGCTAATGAGCGTTTTGCAAAAATTCTGTAATTACTCTTACCGAGCAATTCTTTTGCTTTCGATATAACAGCATCGATATAAAGTTCTTTATCTCCGCCTTGTGGTTCATCTGGTGGTAATTTCACTAGCCATGCTTGTGCAGGGTGATGAAATTTATTTTCATGCTCGCGGTGTAATGATGCTGCGATATCCCACACATAATCGCCTTGATAGGCATTACTAGGGAATGCGAACTTCTCCCCACACAACTCTAAGTATCGTAGCCATACGGATGCAGTAAGAATATCAATTTGTCGCCCTGCATCGTTGACATAATATTCACGAAAAACCTCATAACCCACCGCTTCAAGTAGGTTAGCAATGGTTGCGCCATAGGCCGCACCACGCCCATGGCCTACATGCAATGGTCCGGTCGGATTTGCAGAGACAAATTCTATTTGTACTTTGCTACCAGAAAATTCCTTTGAGCAACCGAAGGAATCATTGGTTTCTAGAATAGTATTTAAAATTTCAGCTTGTTGATTGGCGCGCAAATAAAAATTAAGAAATCCAGGTCCTGCAACTTCAGTTTTTTCAATGA